>JAUVVP010000341.1 GCA_030604585.1 Planctomycetota bacterium
CCTCGAGAACCCAACCCGCCGCGCCCGACTGGTCAAGCGGCGGGCGGGCCGGGAGGGAGCCGGGCGCGCCACTGGCGCGCGGGCGCCCGCGGGGTGTTGTTGGGGCCGGTGGGAAGCGATATAATCCCGCTGTAACCCGCCGGCCCGGCCGGCAATGCCACGGGGGGAATCCGAGCGAATGGACAGAGAACAGCTCGCCCGGCGGCTCAAGGACGTTGCCCTGCTGGAGGGCGACTTCACGCTGCGCAGCGGGCGAAAGAGCAACTACTACTTCGACAAGTATCGGTTCGAGACGCATCCCGGCCTGCTGCGAGACGTGGCTGAGGAGCTTGCCGCCATGCTGCCCGAAGGCGTGGACCGCCTGACCGGCGCCGAGCTGGGCGGCGTGCCCCTGGCCACGGCCGTGGCGCTCGAGACGGACATGTCCTTCGTGATCGTCCGCAAGGAGAGCAAGGGCTACGGCACGGCCAAGCGGATCGAGGGCGAAATGCACGAGGGCGAGCACGTCGTGCTCCTCGAGGACGTTGCAACCACGGCCGGGGCGGCGCTGAAGGCCGTGGCAGCGCTGAGAGAGGCCGGGGCCGGCCGGGTATCGTGCCTGCTCGTCCTCGACCGCCAGGAAGGGGCCGAGGAGGCCTTCCGCAAGGCGGGCGTCCCCTACTGCGCGCTTTTCACCAGCCAGTCGCTGGGCATCGGAGAGAAGCCATGACTACCGAACCGCCCGAAGAGGCCCTCTACAGGTCGCCGTTTGTGACCCGCTGGGCGAGCCGGGCGATGCTGGAGAACTGGGGCGACCTGAAGAAGTTCCGCACGTGGCGGCGGCTCTGGATCGCCCTTGCGGAAGCGCAGCGGGAACTCGGCCTGGACATCTCCGAGGAGCAGATACTGGAGCTGCGCGAGCACAGGGACGACATAAACTTCGAGGTCGCCGCGGAGAAGGAGCGCGAGGTCCGCCACGATGTAATGGCCCACGTCTACGCCTACGGCCAGCAGTGCCCGCGGGCGCGTGCCATCATCCATCTGGGGGCAACCAGCGCTTTCGTGGGCGACAATACCGACCTGATCCTGATCCGCGACGGGCTGAAGCTGCTGCTGCCGCCGCTGGCCGCGGCAGGCCGCAACCTGGTCGAGTTCGCGCGCCGCTGCAGGGACCTGCCCTGCCTGGCCTACACGCACTTCCAGCCCGCCCAGCTCACCACCGTGGGCAAGCGGGCCTGCCTCTGGTTGGCCGACCTGCTCCAGGCGATTGACGCTCTGGCCGGCCGCGTGGAGGATATGCCGTTCCGCGGCGCGAAAGGCACGACGGGCACGCAGGCCAGCTACCTGGCCCTCTTCGACGGCGACCACGGGAAGGTGGAGGAACTGGACCGCCTCGTCGCCGCGAAGATGAGCTTCCACCGGGTCTTCCCCGTGACGGGGCAGACCTATCCCCGCATGCTCGACTACCGGGTTCTGTCGACCCTCGGCGAGCTGGCAATCGCCTGCAGCAAGATGGCGACCGACATCCGCCTGCTGGCCGGCCTGAAGGAACTGGAAGAGCCCTTCGGGCGCAAGCAGGTCGGCTCCTCGGCCATGGCCTACAAGCGCAACCCCATGCGCTGCGAGCGGATGGCGTCGCTGAGCCGCTTCCTGCTCAACAACGTGCAGAACGCCGCCTTCACGGCTGCCGAGCAGTGGCTGGAGCGCACGCTGGACGATTCGGCCATAAGGCGCCTGTCACTGGCGGAGGGCTTCCTGGCCGCCGACTCGATCGCCCGGCTGGCCGCGAACGTGACCGGCGGGCTGGTCGTGAACGAGCGGGTGATCGAGCGCCGCTTGCGGGCCGAACTCCCGTTCATGGCCACCGAGAATATCCTGATGGCGGCCGTCAAGGCCGGGGGCGACCGCCAGGCCCTCCACGAGCGCATCCGCCGGCATGCGATGGCCGCGAACGAGCGGGTCAAGAGCGGCGACGGTGAGAACGACTTGCTGGAGCGCATCCGCCAGGATGAAGCCTTCGCGGCCGTGCACGAGAGCCTGGCCGGACTGGTCAGGCCGGAGGCCTTCGTCGGCCGTGCCCCTGAGCAGGTGGACGAGTTCCTGCGTGAGGTAGCCGAGCCGGCCCTGGCGGAGCTGCCGACTGCGGATGAAGCGGACGCCGAGCCGAGGGTCTGACGGTCCCGCCCGGTATGGGAGTTGCGCGGCGATGCGCGACATGATCGACTTCGACAGGCGGCGCAAGAAGTGGGTCTGGGGCTGCACGGGCGGCTGCTTCGGCTTCCTTGTCGCCGTTGCAGCCCTCGGCTATCTCGGCCTTCGGTTGCTGGGGCAAGCCGTGCCGCTCGTCCCGCCGGAGGCCTTCCTGCCCCCTGACGCCGGCGGGTTCGTGTTCGTCAGAGTCGAAGCGGACGACCCGCTGATGGTCGAGACCGCCGTGCGCTTGTTGATGCTTCCCGCAGTGCAGCAGTTGGCGCGGCACCACCTGGGCCAGGAACTGCGCATGGAGGCCGAGGTGGCGCGCAGTGCGGTCTCAAGCGCTGCGCCCGTGCAGGGCGTGGCAGTCCTTCGGAAGCGGCCCGACCAGGAAGGGCTCGACGGCGGCCTGGTCCTCTCGACTCACAGGTGGAGCCGCTTCTACCGGCGCGTATTGGCCGCCGCGATGAAGAGGATGACCGAGGGGGGCGCCACCCGGTCCGAACACAAGCACGCCGTGATGGTCGTCACCGAGCGGGGAACGGCCGTTGCCGTCAGAACGAACAACTTCATGTGGGCGGGCGGACGGGAACTGGCCGATTACTGGATCGACCGCCTGGAGGAGCGGCGGGCCCTGGAGGCCGGCGCCGGCGAAGCAGGGGCGCCCGTCGCCAAGATGGCGGCTGATGGGATGCTGAAGGCCGCTTACGAGCGGCTCGACGGTGACCAGGCCGTCCGCTTCGCCTGCGTGAACGCCCGCGGCGAGCTGGCGGCCCTCCTGGCGATGATGCCCGAGGGCCGGGTGCGCGAGCTGCTGGAAGCCTCCGGCATGACCGCCCCGGAGGTGGTCAGCCTTAGCGGGCAGATGGCATCCCTCAACAGCATGGACGCCGTGCTGACGCTGTTCGTGGAGTGTGCCGATGCGGACGCCACGCAGAGGCTGAGCCAGGCACTTGCAGCGCTCGTGGAGGAACTCGGCCCGGCCACGCCGTTCGGCGAAGTCAAGGTGGAGCGAGAAAGCGACACGGTGCTGAGGGTGGAAGCCCACGTCGAGAACGTGCCGAAGTGGGCGGCGGAACTCGTGACGCACCTCGCCGACCGGCAGAAAGAATCCGCCGAGTAGCATTCTGCCCTCGCCTACTCGCCCATCACCTTCACGATGAGCCGCTTGGGCCGCCGGCCGTCGAACTCGGCATAGTAGATCTGCTGCCACGGTCCCAGGTCCATCTTGCCGGCCGTTACGGGCACGATGACCTCGTGGCCGATGAGCAGGTTCTTCAGGTGGGCGTCGCCGTTGACCTCGCCGGTGCGGTGATGATGGTAGTCGGGGCCTTCCGGCGCCAGTTGCTGGAGCCACTCCTCGATGTCCCGGATCAGGCCCTGCTCGGCGTCGTTGACGTAGACGCCGGCCGTGATGTGCATGGCCGAGACGAGGACCATCCCCTCGGCGACTTCGGATTTTGACACCGCGTCCCGGACCTCGCGCGTGATGTTTATGTATTCGCGGTGGTTTTTGGTATTGAACCAC
>JAUVVP010000199.1 GCA_030604585.1 Planctomycetota bacterium
CCGAACTCGCCCACCTTGTCCAGCAGGGCATGTAGCTGGTCGAAGCGCTCCTCGACCGGTTCGAGCCCGTCGAAGAACTCCCGTGCCGGCACGAAGAACGAGACCGTGTTGAGCCCCAGCTCGCGCATCGAGGCGAAGTCGCGGTCGAAGAACGCGGCGTTGTGCGCAAAGTTCTCGCCCATCCAATCGGCGCCGCACGTGCCAGGGCGCCGACCGAAGTATGTCGCCCCATGGAGGAACCACGGCTTGCCATCCAGCACGAAGCTGCCGCGGTCGTTGGTCGTAACGAACCTGCTCATCAGCGCTCCTCAGCCATGCGAGCCGCTGCCGCCCCCTCATTTCCAGGGGCCGCCGAAGCGAGTGGCTCCCCGTGAGCGCAGGGGACGGCGATCCTGATGCGCCGGTGGGCCGGTCTCCCGCTCCACTTCTTTTGGCCCCCGGGGCGGGCTATCTGTCGGCGAGCCGGCGCCGGATCTCATCGGCCCGGATGCCGCACTTGCGCATCAGGCGGTGGAAGCTCTCGCGCTCGATCCCCGCGTGCTCAGCAGCGCGGGTGACGTTGCCGGCGTACTTCTTTAGCAGCTCGGTCAGGTACTGCTTCTGGCAATCGGCGCTGAGGCGATCCATCGCCTCGCGGTACGGCAGGGCGACCACGGTTGAGATCTCGGGCGGGTAATGCTCGCCGGCCGCCTCGAAGAACGGGAACAGGGAGCGGCCGATCATGGCGTCCTCGCAGAGGACCACGGCCCGCTCGATGGCGTTCTGCAGCTCGCGCACGTTGCCCGGCCAGGGGTAGCTCATGAGCAACTCCGTGGCGGCCTGGTCCACCTCGTAATCGGCGGCGCGCTCCCCGGCGAACTGGCGCAAGAAGTGTTCGATCAGGGCCGGTATGTCGTCCATCCGTTCCCTCAGGGGCGGCAGATCGATCGGGAAAACGTTGAGGCGGTAATAGAGGTCTTTCCTGAACACCCCTGCCTCCATCGCGGCGGCCAGGTCGCGGTTGGTGGAGGCAATGATGCGCACGTCCACGGGGATGTCCACCGTGTCGCCGACGCGCCGGATCTCTTTCTCCTGGAGCGCGCGGTTTATCTTGACCTGGAGGTCCGGGTCAAGCTCGCTGATCTCATCCAGGAACAGCGTGCCCCGGTTGGCCTCCATGAACAGCCCCCGCTTGTCCCTGGTGGCGCCGCTGAAGGCCCCCCTGATGTAGCCGAAAAGCTCGCTTTCGATCAGCTCTTTGGGCATGGCGCCGCAGTTGATGGCCACGAAGCGGCGCGAAGCCCGGCTGCTGGAGTAGTGGACGGCGCGCGCGAAGAGCTCCTTGCCCGTCCCGCTCTCCCCGGTCAGCAGCACGGTGGTGTCGGACTCGGCTGCCTTGCGTGCCAGCCCGTAGACGCGCTGCATCGGCTGGCTGTCACCGATGATATTCTCGAAGCCGTATCTTTGCTCGACCTGCTCTTTGAGTATCTGCGTCTCTTCGCGCAGTTCCTTGCGTTCGAGCGCCTTCTCGAGGGTGATGATCAGCTCGTCCGGCTCGAACGGTTTGGTCAGGTAGTGGTAGGCGCCGGCCTTGACCGCCTCGACCGCCTGCGAGACGGTGGCATAGGCCGTCATGAGGATGACCTCGGTCTGCGGGGCCTCCCGCTTGACGGTCTGGAGCACTTCCATGCCGTCCATATCGGGCATGCGGAGATCGGTCAGCACCACGTCGGCGGGGCGGCGGCGCACGGCCTCCACGGCCTCCTGGCCCGTCCTGGCCGTTTCGATCCTGTAATCCTCCTCCAGCAGCTTGGAGAGCATCTCGAGCATGCTCGCCTTGTCGTCAACTATCAAGACCCTGGGCTTGTTGCTCATCGCCCTTGCCATCTCGGCATCTGCCTCCGCCTGCGGCGCCGACTCTGGACACCCTGACCGAGCACCGATTCGGCCCCTTCTTGCAACCGCATTCCTCGCGGCCGTATAATCTGTGTGAATTGTACGACAAGGGCGCGCCTGCGCAAGAGGAAAAGGGATGCTCGACCTGACAAGGGTCGGCTCGGCGGTCATCATGCCGGAGGTCTTCCTGAAGGCCCTGAGCATCAGCCGCAACCTGGGCCACGGGGTCGCGCCCCTATACACGGCCTCGTTCGACATCCGCGAGGACATCACGGACTATTACTTCCGGCCGGGCAAGAACGTGGTCCGCCGGCCGGTTTCCCTGGGAGGTGAGGGGTTCATCTTCCGCGCGGACCATCGCCAGAGCATCCCCTCGCTTCACCGCAAGCTGCTGGAGCTTTCCGGGGGCGGGACGCCCCCGGCTACCCATTCAGCGCCGCCCCGGGCTACCCGCGAGGGGTGGCCGCGGGCCGCGAGCTTGGGTAGCCCCCGGCGAGTTCTCGGGTAGCCCCGGGCCGCGAGCTTGGGTAGCCCCCGGCGTCTCGCCGGGGGGAGCGCGTGGGCCGAGTTCGCGTTCGGACGGAGCGACGAGCACGTGAGGGCCGTCGTGCAGAGAGTCTCCGAGGCCGGCGTGACCGTCGCAGGCCGCAAAGTGGCGGCGATCGGGCCGGGCCTGATGGTGCTGCTCGGCGTCAGCCGGGAAGACGGCGAGCCCGAGGTACGGTTCATTGCCGGGAAGATAGCCGGCCTGAGGATCTTCGACGACGAGGAGGGGCGGCTGAACCGCTCGGTCCTGGACTGCGGAGGCGCCGTGCTGCTTGTCTCTCAGTTCACCCTCTACGGGGACTGCCGCAAGGGCCGGCGGCCGTCCTTTACGCGGGCGGCCGCTCCGGAAGAAGCGGAACGCCTCTACGAGTTGGTGGCGGAAGAACTCAGGCGCAGGGGCCTGAGCGTGCAGACGGGCCTGTTCGGCGAAGCGATGAGCGTCGCCCTGGTCAACGACGGCCCCGTAACGCTGCTGCTGGACAGCGAAAGGACGTTCTGACCCTACTTGTTTGCCGCCGGGAACGCGGAGGCCGCTGAGACGACAGAACAGGACAGTGGCGTTGAATCTGCCGGCGGTCCCGTCGGCGCGGCAGCGGATGGCGCGCTGGGCGGGGAGGCCGGTGATCGTTTGCTCTCCGCGCTTTCGGCGGGCTCTGCGGTGAGCGATTGGCTCTGAGTGGCAACCGCCATGGAGTTGCGAAATGAAACATGTCGGGGCTTTGACGGCCTGCTTGCTGTTGGCTTTTGCATGCGGCTGCACGTGGTGGCGAACGCCCGCGGCGGCTGAGATGGAGATCGCGCCGCCCGGGGAGGCCAGGGACGGGCCGCTTGTGCACCTGGAGGAGTATCTCATGCCCCTGCCGCTGCAATTCGAGGCGCCGGTCGCCGAACTCTCGTACACCATACCGCACGCCTTGCGGCGTCCGCCCCGCGTGGCGGGCAGGCTCGACGTGACGCTGCGTCGCACCTGGAAGTACATCGTCATCCACCACAGCGACACCGACCGGGGCAGCGAGGCCATCTTCGACCGCTACCACAGGGAGCAGAACGGCTGGCGAGGGATCGGTTATGACTTCGTCATCGGCAACGGCCGCGGGGCCGAGGACGGTCTGGTGGAGGTGACCTTCCGCTGGGAGAAGCAGCAGGACGGCGCCCACGCCGGCAGCAAGGAGTACAACAAGTACGGCATCGGGATCTGCCTGGTGGGCGACTTCGAGAAGAGCCACCCGACCGCCCGGCAGATGGAGGCGCTGGTGGGGCTGGTCAACTACCTTCAGGAACGCTGCAAGATCCCGACGCGCAACGTCCTGCTGCACCGCCACGTGCGTCCCGGCGGCACGCGCTGCCCGGGCCGCAACTTCCCCTTCTACGAGTTCTTAGCCCTGCTGGCCCACTGAGGCGCCGAACAAATCTGCGTGTGCGGCCAAGCGGTCCAACATCGGGCGTCCAAGGCTGCACCCGTGCCAACTAACATGCATCCGCCGGCGTTCTGAAGTAAGCTGCCCTGCGTAGCCAAAAGCGACATTTCAGAAGACCCACAGCGCCTGGTAATGTCATTCTGAGCGCCGTCTGGGCGCGAAGAATCTCTCCGTTTGACCGAATGGCCGACCAAGCAAACCGACGGGTTCTTCGCCGTCTCGCCCACGGGGGACGCCTCAGCAAGAGAACAACGAGAGCTGCGAAGGCCGCAGAGGACTTCGGTGGTTCGGCTTAGCGTGTCCAGTTCTGGATCGCGAGTCTCGCCTTGTCTGGGTCGGCGATGACGTGCGATTCCAGGGCGGGATCGGCTTGGACGAGAAATGTGCGAAACTCAGCGTCCGCCATGACAACGTCGGCGTAGCATGCTGCGGGCAGGAAGGCCCAGTCGTGCACCTCGCTGTCCTTGGGAGGGTGTCCCGCTTGGATGCGTTTGAGACGTGCGCGGAACCACAGACCTACAGCGGGACATCGCTCTAAGCGAAGGCCACCGAGCACTGCCTCAGTATCCAGACCAGGGTTGAAAGCTGCCAGAACCGTGTCAATCCTCAAGAAGCGCTTCATCCAGGCAATGCTGTCAAGCCGCCTTGAGTTCCGGTACGCCCGGATGTCGTCCAACAAAGCAGCTTTGTAGCCTTCAACCCGCCTTCTGTATGCTTCTGGGTTCTATTCTTTGAACCGCACGGCTCCGGCGACGTACTTCGCCGCTGGCAGCACCGGGACCTCTGCGGGAGGTATCTCGCCCTGCAGGTGGGCCGGGCGGTCGTCGTCTTGGAGAAAGCCTGGCACCTCTTGAGCCAGCATCCCCAACGATGAGTGGACGGTGCCGTCTGGGATGCGTACCTGCAAGACTGGAAGCGCCGGCACGCGGATGTTGGCATTCTGTCGGCTGCATTCGGCAAGGACTTCGCTGGTGTAGACGAAAGCGTCCCCCTCAAGCCGGTACTGGAGCTTAGCCGAGTCCACCACTGCGGCGATTTCCTGGGCCGACTGCTCGGTTGCTCGGCCCGCGATCCACTCCAGAGCAGCGAAGTCACTGAACACAACGCCAAAGTGGCGAGACGTAATGCACTCGTCAATGAACGCGTATGCTTCACGGAAGTCGCATCGCTCGCCGCTACGGAGTCTTGCGATGTTCACGAGGTGGTTGGTGTCTATATAGAGCTTGGGAGGTCCAACAATATGGTTGTCCATTAGCTCAGTTCTCTGGCCTCCTTAATGGTCCCCATCATCGCGACAGCGTGGGACTCGCCGCAGGCTCGCGCCCGCCCGGCCTTCAGTGCTCGTGGACTGTTGAACTGGGAGCATTGCGTTTCCCCTCGCCACTCCATTCGCGAAGAGCGGGGCGAGACGCCCCGCCTACCCGGTACGGGTAGCCCCCGGCGTCTCGCCGGGGGTGCCGGAACACAAGG
>JAUVVP010000267.1 GCA_030604585.1 Planctomycetota bacterium
CGCTGGGCGAGGCCTACGAGACCGGCGCCTCGGCGCGCGGTCGCATCAAGATGGAACGACTCGGCGGCAGCAAGCAGTGGATGCAGGTGGAGATCATCGACGCGAGCACCGGCCGGCCCACGCCCGCGCGCATCCACATCTCCGGCGCCGCGGGCGAGTACATCGCCCCCTACGGCCACCACGAACAGGTGAACGACAACTGGTTCGAGGACTACGGCGCGGACCTCAAGACGCACGGCCGATCGTATGCGTACGTGCCAGGCGTCTTTACGACTGATCTGCCCACGGGCGACCGCTACATCGAACTGCTCAAGGGCTACGAGTATACGCCCACGCGGTGCAAGGTGACGGTGCGCCCCGGGCAGAAGACGGTGCGGCTGAAGATCAAGCGGTGGACCGACCTTCGCTCCCAGGGCTGGGTGACCGCCGATACGCACGTCCACTTCCTGAGCCCGCAGACGGCGTGGCTCGAGGCGCACCTTCCGGTGCTTGCTCGTGCCCCGGTGCGTGGCCTGCCCAATGCTGAGCCGGCGCTTCCTTCTGCGTGCGCCCTCCTTCTTCGTCCTGATCTGCACGGTCAGCGTGGCGCCGTCGGCCGCGCTGACTTCCAGCAGGCGCACGTTCTCGACAAGCCCATCGCCGGCGGGCACCCCGAGGCCGGCCTCGACGGCCTGGAGCCACGCCTCGTCCCGCGGCCACGCCGGGCCCGCATCCAGCACCAGCACCCCCAGGTCAACGTCCATGGACTCGACCTCGACTCCCTCCGGGAGGGCGAGCTTGAAGTAGCGCCGCGGGTTGTGACGCAGTGGATGTCCCGGACCTTCGTAAAGCGTCAGGCCCAGCACACCGAGCGCCGACGCATGCGTGCCGCGCAGGAGGACGGACTCGACCTGCCGGCCGGGCCGCGGATTGATCAGCGCGAAGATCCATGGCTCGCCGGGTCCGCCGCCGGCCGCGTCGGTCTGCAAGCCACCCCAGCCTCCGCCCTTGCGGGCTTCGTCGCTCATGAAGTCGAGGGTCCTCAGCTCCCGGTGGCCCATGCCCGCGAACAGGTACTGCCCGTAGCCCGGCGCGCCCCAGCCTATCTCGAAACGCGCCCGTATCGGCACGCTCACGGGTCCGCCGTCGGCGTACTGGAGGACGTACTCGCCGACCTGCTCGCCCCCGGCGTCACCGCTCTCGGGCGACGGGCTTCCCTCCCAGTAGTGCAGGAAGCAGAGGTGGGTGGCCGTAGCGCCGACGCGGACCTCGGCCTCCGCGCCGTCGGCCAGCCTGAGCACATTGGCCGGCTCATCCTCTGGTGCCAGCTCAAACGGTATCCCCCAGAGCCGCCGGCTGCCGTGCGGCATGTTGCGGGCGCGTTCCGCCGTTTCGTCACCCGCGCCGGCAGCGGGGAAATCAAAAGTGAGCGATACCAGCTCGAAGCGCACGCCAAACTCCCCGTCGCCGCCGCTGGCCCCTGTCGTGCTGCGCATGTCCCTGCCTCCGTGCCGCAAAAAGGACTGACGGCCCCGTTCGGGAAGCCGCCCGGATCGTTCTTGCCCCTTGGGTGCAGCGATGGTAATCAGGGCCCGCCGCCTTTTCAAGGATACCCCCAGAAAGGGGGCAGACGCCTTTTTCTTGTCGGCTCTGTTACAATGCCGGGCAGCTCGAAGGACGAGCCGGCGGAAGGACTTCGTGCCTGCGGAGGATGACCATGATGAACCGGTTCGGAACGGCTTGCCTGGTTGTGCTCCCCTTGGCGGTGCTGTGCAGCATCGCATCCGGGGAGATAGCGGTCACGAACCGCAGGGGTCAGGTGCGGGCCCTGCGCTTCGGGGCCGAGTACGTGACCGTGGACGTCAACCTCCGGATTCCGCTGCGCGGGTGGACGAGGAACCCGGGCCTTGATCGCGCCACCGAACTGCGTTTCGCGCGGTCCGGGGCACGCCGCGTCTGGGCAGGGCGCATCCAGGTGGGCGAAGATGCCTTCTGCCGCTTCGAACAGGCCCTTGAGGAGGCCGCCGATGCGGTGACGCTCAGCATTACCCTAACGGCGGAGGCCGACCTTGACGTGGAAGGGGTCTTCCTCTTCGTGGGCGTGCCGATCCGGGTCTTTGCCGGCGGGCGCTGTGAGCTGTCGGCAGGGGACGCAACGGTCGCCGGCGCACAGATGCCGGCCAACCGGCCGGAGGACCGCCACTTCCTCTCGGCCACGGGCAGGACGCTCAGGATCGCAGACGCCGGCCGCAAGACCGAACTGACAATGTCGCTGGACCGGGCCTGCCCCGTCCGGGTGCAGGACACGCGCGAGTGGGGCGGCACGACCTACCAGGCGTACGTCGAACTCGCCGCCGGTCCGATGCGCAACGGCGAGACGACATCGCTCGGGGTCGAGTTCCGCATGACGGCCGAGGTGGACCGCAGCCCGGCGCGGCTGACGGTCGAGGCGCAGAGCCAACGGTACCGTCTGGACGGCTTCGGCGGGAACTACTGCTTCGGCATAGAGTCGCCCGTCGCGCAGTACACGCTCGATAACCTGCACGTCGCCTGGGCACGCACCGAGATGACGCCCGCCGAATGGGAGCCCGAAAACGATAACGACTCGCCTTACGAGACCGACCGGGGGGCGCTGAAAGCCCACGACAAGCCGGGCACCAACCTGCGGCGCGAGTTCCTGCTCGCCCAGCAGCTCCAGCGCCGCGGCATACCCTACGTCATCTCCATCTGGCACCTGCCGGAGTGGCTCTACGCCGAGCCGGGCAAGGGGTCGGCGGTCCATGGCCGGCACGTACCCGCGGAGAAGTGGCCCGAGTTGCTGGAGTGCCTCGGCTCTTATCTGCTTCACGCCCGGGAGGCATACGGCGTCGAGCCCGATCTCTTCTCGTTCAACGAGCCCGGCTACGGCGTGCGCGTCAAGCTCTCGCCGGAGGAACATCGCGATGTCATCAAGGCTCTCGGTGCGCATTTCGAAGGACTGGGGCTAAGGACGAAGATGCTGCTGGGGGACGTGGCGAACCCCCGCCAAAGCGTCGGCTACGCCCAGCCGACCATCGAAGACCCCGAGGCCATGCGTTACGTCGGGGCGGTCGCCTTTCACTCCTGGGGCGGCGCGACTGAGAAGGAGTACGGGGCGTGGGCGGACCTTGCCGAGCGGCTCAAGCTCCCCCTCCTGGTGACCGAACTGGGCGTGGACGCGAACTGGCGCGCCGTCAACCTCGATTCGTTCCATTACGCCCTGCGCGAAGTGCGGATGTACCAGGAACTGATCCTGCACGCGCGCATGCAGGGGACCATGCAGTGGGAGTTCACTTCGGACTATTCGATCGTGAGACGGGAGACCGACGCATCGGGCGCGATGAAACTGGAGCCCACGAAGCGCTTCTGGTTCGTGAAGCATTTCTGCAACCTGACGCCGACTCCCAGCATGGTGCTGCCCGCCGCTTCGGACAACGCGAAGGTGTTGATTACCGGTTTTCGCGCGGTCGGCGACGGAGAGCCGCGCTACGCATTCCACATCGCGAACTTCGGCGCCGAGCGGCAGGCAACGCTCGGCGGCTTGCCCGGCGAGGTCACTTTGCTCCGGGCTGTGCGCACCAGCGAGACGGAGTCGTTCCGCGAACTCGACCTCGTGCCGGTCCGCGATGGGACGGTGGAGCTGACGCTGGCGGCGAACTCGCTTCTGACTTTGACCGGCGCCCGCTGATGCACGGGCCGGCGCGCCCACTTGATCTGTGCGGCAGTCCGGGTAAGCTGTCACTACATCCTGTATGCCTCACGTCCCGAAGGAGCATGCAATGAAGCGACGTGTCTCGCGACCGTTTCTCGTGTTGGTTCTGCTGACGCTGCTGACTGCTGCGACCTCGGGCTGCGCCTGGTGGAACAAGATCCACACCACGCAGATAACCGTTCAGGTCAGTGGCGACAGGCTGCTGCACCTGGCGACCGTGCCGCGCGTGCTGCCCGACGGGAAGGAGTCCGGCGAACAGGTGGCCGCCCTGCTTGAGGAGGTGGCGCAGCGCGCCGGCGGCTACACCTACATCGAGAAGGTCATGGGGGGCTGGATCCCCCCCGG
Source organism: Planctomycetota bacterium (assembly GCA_030604585.1). Lineage (GTDB taxonomy): Bacteria > Planctomycetota > Brocadiia > SM23-32 > SM23-32 > JAUVVP01. The sequence goes on from JAUVVP010000267.1 coordinate 4,055, forward strand.
CGGCGATGAAGTGGTGGAGGAACTGAACGACCTGTTGCTCGTGCAGGGACCTCCGGAGGTCGCGCCTTTCCTGAGGGCCAGGCTGCGGGAGGACTTCCAACAGCAGTATCCCTTCGTGATCAGCCTGCCCATCCAGTCAATCGCCATCGTGACACTGGAGCCCCAGCCGGAACTCGTGGCACCAGAGGGGCCGCGGCCGTAGGCGGCCGGCCCCGTCAAGGCCGGTACCCGGCACGCGTGGGGAACGGGCTGCCCTTAGGGGCTACTGCAAAACCCGGATCTACTGCGGCCGGCTGCGAAGCCCGATGGCTGTGTTGTCGGCGCAAAACGTCCTCAACGTGGCTCCAGCCACGCTTCCGGCGTCTTGCGCCTGCCGCCTTGCCCTCGGGCTTCTCGCTCGTCCTCGTCACGA
>JAUVVP010000307.1 GCA_030604585.1 Planctomycetota bacterium
AGCTCGACGAGCCTGTCCAGGCCCGCCTCGCCCGCCAGCAGCGACGGGTCGCACTCCTGCACGTTGCTGACGCCGCCGGGGAACCGCCGGAAGTCAATGGCCGCAACGGAGCGCAGCAGCGCCGTGGTGGGGCCCTGCCGGCCGGCCGGGCTGGGCTGGAGCGACATGGACAGGCTTCCCCCGCGCCTGCGCCCCGACGGCGTCGCGCCGGTCTTCGGGTTGTTGTGAGCCATCAGGGTCGTGCCGACGCCGAAGATCATGGGCCAGAAGGCCCCACCGTAGTGCGTCTGCTTCCCCTCGAAGCACGCTGCGTAATGGGCCGCCTCGGCGCGCGCGATCTCGTTGACAGCGGCGTCGTCCCCGCCGAAGCGGGGCAGGCGGTTGAGCACGTACTGACGCAGCGCCTCATGGCCTTCCCAGTCTGCCTGCAGCGCCGCGCGCAGCTCGTTCAGGGTGATGCGCCGCTCCTCAAAGACCAGCCTGCGCACGGCGCAGAGCGAATTGGCGATGTCGGCCACGCCGTCCAGGGTCACGCCCACGGGATCGTACTTCGGCCCGCCGGCCGTCACGTCGGTCGCGCTCTCGATGCCGCCCCGCGATAGAACCGTCAGCCAGGGCCTCGGGAAAACGCCCGGCTCGATCCGCTCGTCCTCGCGGATGATCTGCGCCGCCAGGTCAACGACCTGCACAGGGCGCTCCGGTCATATGTCATATCATCTTATCAACTAAGCAGTTACAGCCAAGGCATCCTGTCCCTGAAATAGGCTATTTCGGGGCCAAATGACGTGGGTTGTAGCGCAGTTGCAACCATCTTGCAACCACCGGGGAATCTGAGGCGTCTGAAAGCAGCGATAGACGCCATTCCCTGAGCACCAGGGGCCACGCCGTCCGCTCATTCGCTACGCGGCCATTATAGCGCGGATAGAGTGCGTAGCAACGCCCCCACATGGCCTTGCCCGTTCGAGGAGAGCGCGCCTCAGAGCGCGGCTCTGAGCATCGCCCCCATCCCCCACGCCATGAGGGGCGCAGCGCATCAATGGTGGCGCCCCGTCCCTCCGGCTGAGCGCACACATGGGCGCTGGCCACACCATAAGGGGGCGCACATCAGAGGGGGCGCATGGTCAATGGTAGGCGCCATGATGAGGGCGTGGTATGTGGGAGAAGGAGGGGGGTAGGGCACCCCCCATGCCCCCTCATGCAGTAATGAAGGCCCATCCGAGCAATGCGCACCCCAAAAGGCACTTGTTGCATCCACCATAAATGCAGCCTAAGCGTGTGCAGTGCCCCTGAAGGGGCAGAGTGTGGCAAGCGGGAGGGCATTGGACAATGGCAAGGAGTGGCGTATAATCGCCTCGGCAGGTAGTGTGCTACACCCAGTCTTCTGCGGGGGAGGGGCGGGCAATGAGCGCACGAGTGGTCTCGCTGTTGCTGCTGGCACTGGCTGCTTCCGCTGTCCTTGCGGCCGGTCCTTTGCGGGCCGTCCGCCCCAAGTCGGATCAGGGAGCCGCCCCTGCGGCAGCAAGATTGCTCCGTGTCGCGCCGCAAGGCGGCGACTACCAGACCATCCAGGCGGCAGTGGACGCTGCATCGCCCGGCGACACGATCGTCGTCGCGGACGGGACCTACAACGAGGCGGTCACGATCGCCAAGCCGAACCTGACGTTGCGGTCAGAGAATCCGCATGGCGCGAAGATCGTGGGCCCGCCGAGCAGAGACGCGCTGCGGCTCAGGGAAGGCGCCAACTACATCACCATCGACGGGTTCGACATCACGGCGGGCTATAACGGAGTCCATGCCCACGAGGCGCGGCAGGACCACGTCCTGAACCACCACACGATGGTGAGGAACTGCCACATCCACGACTGCGGCGCCAGCGGCGTTCAACTCAACCAGGGAGACTACCGACTCATCGAGAACAACGTGGTTCACCACTGCGCGGCCGCCGCCCCGTGGTTCGGCAGCGGCATCTCCATATGCGTCCCCATCGCCAGCGATCGCGAGCCGGGCCACCACATCGTCATTCGCGGGAACGTTCTCTACGGCAACAGCAATCCGCCGGGCGGCACGGACGGCAATGGCATCATCATCGACAGCTACAGGCATCCGCACTCGGGCGGCGAGGACGGCGAGTATCCAAACAGCACCCTTGTGGAGAACAACGTCTCGTACAACAACGGAGGGCGTGGCATCCACGTGTTCAGGAGTGCGCACGTGGTGGTGCGGAACAACACCGTCTACCACAACAACTGGGACCTAACCAGCGATGCGACGTGGCGCGGCGAGCTGAGCTGCGTGGACAGCAGCGACGTAAAGTGGCACAACAACATCGCCGTGGCGAATTCGGCGAGCAACCCTCACAACACGGCCATGCTGGACGGAGACGTCGGGCGCTATCACAACAGGGATGTCGAGTGGGTCGGCAACCTTCTCTTTGACACCGCGGAGCCGGCCTCGCAGTCGATCAAGCTGGCCAGCGACGCCGACAGGGCCGCGATCCTTGCCGGCAGCACAACGGGGTCAGATCCGCAGTTCGTGGCGCCGGGCGCAGGACCGGATGCAGACTTCCGCCTGAAAGCCGGAAGCCCGGCAATCGGCTCCGCCCGTGCTGCGAACGCCCCGTCGAGCGACCTACTGGGGATGCTGCGGGACGCACAACCTGACGTCGGCGCGTACGAGCATGGGGCGAGAGTCCCGGCGCCACAGCCAGCTGACGAGGTGCAGCAACCCGCAGTGGGACAGGAATCTGCTCCAGCGCGGTCGGAAACGTAGGAGAACCGGCGGGCCGGCCGCCACGGCCTCGCAGTTGGTGGCGGCGGACCGGAGACGTTCCTTGAGCACGGGGCTTTCGACCTCGGCCGCCTTTCGCCGCGCAGCGTCGGCGCAGCGCAGGCAGTGGCGCGAGAGGCCCTCCAGGCACCGGTCCATCGCATGCAATTGGTCGCGTCGAGGGTCCGCGGTCGCCGTCTCCAGGCGCCCGGCGATCCGGCGGCGCAGCTCCGATATCCCCGCGCGCAGCAGTATGCCGTGATCGGGCAGCGTGTGGCCCTGCACAAGGCCGTGAGGCGAGGCCACGCCGTAGCGCGACAGCCACCCGCTGCGTTTTCTGACGGCGTTCCTGCCCCACAGGCCCACCTCGCGCCCCCGCCACCAACTCAGCTCCTCGCGCGCGTCGGCCGGCAGGGGCCACCGGTCGTCGAAGCCGTGACGCTCGGGATGCAGAACCTTGATGCGCCAGTCGTCCGTGTCACTCACGCCGGGGTGAACGCGAAAGCGCCGGTAGGCCGCCCCGACGATGCGCTCCTCTGGAAGTATGACCGGCTCGATCTGCTCGAGGGTCCGGGCCAGCACCTCCGCCCGCTTCAGGACGACCGGCAGGTCAGGGCGATCGCGGTAGACCCGCGTCGCGATCAGGCCGCGCAGAAAGGGGTCGGCATCATCCTCGAACCCGCGTGCCCTCTGGCACAGTGCACGCGTGCAAGGGTCGAGCCGTTCGGTCAGCCGCTCTGTGGCAGCCCCTGTCGCCATCGGCCCCCCTGAAGGCCGTTATTCATGTTCGGTTCGGGCAATGATGTCCGCTTGAATATCCGGGGCGAGCTTCACGAAGAACTCGCTGAAGCCGGCCACGCGGACGACCAGGTCGCCGTACTGCTCGGGGTTCGCCTGGGCGGCGCGCAAGGTCTCGGAGTCAACGCAGTTGATCTGCATCTCCTGGCCGCCCCGTTCGAAGAACGAGTTTAGCATGGCACGCACCTTGCTTCGGCTAGCCTCGTTGCTCAGCAGCGAATGCTGCAGGCGAAGGTTCACATTGTATCCGCACTGCCAGCTCTTGTTGGGGTTCAGCGCCAGCACTGAGTTCAGCAGAGCCGTCGGCCCGTTCCTTTCCGTGCCACAGGAAGCGGCGACCGAGCCGGCCAGCGGCGTTCCGGCCAGGCGGCCGTCCGGCGTGGCCGGGGTCACGCGGCCCTGGATGACGGCGCTCGAACGCACCACGTGCGAGTTCCCGAATGGTGAGCCGTCACGGGG
>JAUVVP010000056.1 GCA_030604585.1 Planctomycetota bacterium
CTCGTTCGTCCAGCCGGAGTGCCACTGGGCGTCGCTCTCGTGGAAGGCGCTCTTGCGGATCACGTTGCCGCTGGCCGCCCACTGGAACAGCGGGGCATGGCGCAGCTTGAAGGTCTCCACATTCTCCATCAGGCAGTCCCAGCAGTGCTCCCAGCCCGCGTAGGCCGTCCCGCCGCCGCCCTTGAACCAGGCGTCGTCGAACGTGCAGTCACGGATCTCGCACCACTTGGCCATGTAGCCGTAGACGGGGAAGCGCCCGCACATCTTCACCGTCACCCCCTGCGCCCAGCAGTTCCAGGCGTGGCTGAACATGACGCCGCTGATCCACAGATCCTCCGTCTGCTCCAGGTAGAGGTTCTCAATGCCACAGCCCTGGATCGGCACGATCTTCTGCACGTAGGAGCCGTCTATGACGGGGAACTCGATGCGCAGCGGCTGGCTGATGGCAATGGTCTTGCCTTCGATCCCTTCGATGAACACTTCGTAGCGACGGTAGGCGCCCCAGCGGCAGGCGTTCCTGGTGAGCTTCTTCCAACGGGGTGTGGCCGGGCCGTCAATGAGGACGTGGTCCCCGATGGCCAGTCCCTCTACGGTCTCCAGTGCGAGTGTCAGGTCGCCACGCTTGCCGTCCTCGGCCAGCTTGATCTTCGGGCCGGCCCATCCGGGCCCTTCAAAGGTGATGGCCGCCCGCGTGCTGGGGACGGCGCGCGCGTCGTTGAAAGAGGAGTCGAGGATGACCGGCATCTCGCACGTGCGTTCGGAGCCGTCCCGGTACCGGGCGATGCCCTTTAGCGTGTGTGGTCCGTCGGGGAGCCTGCCAACGATGTCGCTGCCCCTCGCGGCGACGGCGTACGTATTGCCGGAGTGGGCGCCGCGCTTCCAGTGTCTGACCTCAACGCCGTCCACAGAGATCCTCATTTCCGTCAGTCCGGCAGGGCGGCAGTGCAGCTCGATGCGCGTGTTCTTGCCGATGCGGCTTCCCGGGGCCGGCGTGTAGAAGGCCACGCCGCTCTCGGGCAGGGCGTAGCGGAAGATCAGCCTGGTGCTGTCCCGGCCCTGCCCCCGGATCACCACGCTGTCGTGCCTGACTGTCACGGGCCGGTCGAGGTAGTAAGTACCCTCGCCCAACAGAATCGCGCCGCCCCCGTTCTCGCCCGCGGCCCGGCAGGCTCGGTCGAGGGCAGTCGAATCGTCGAGGTCGTCGCCGGCCTTGCCGCCGAAGTCCTCGATGCGCGCAAAGGGCGCCACCTGCGGGATGCCTCCCTGCACGCCGCACATTGTCCAGTTCGGATAGACAAGGCCGTCCGGCCCGACCACATCGGCCGGGGTAAGGCGGTGTGTTTCTTCAGGCCTGATCTTGTACTGGCCTTCCCAGGGCGGTCTCATGCCTTCCTCTCCCAGCGAGACGAACTCCAGGTCATCGAGGTACGCCTTGACCCTGGCCCCACTGTAACTGTGTATCCAGAGCTCGAGGTAGGTGGCGCCTTCGGTCGTGTAGATGGTCAAGGAGAAAGGCTGCCAGCGCTTGCTGCTCCCGCCCAGACCCCGGTGGTAGGTGTCTCCGGGGAACAGCAGTTGGCCGTCCCTGTCCAGCACGCGCACGTAGATGCCCAGTCCCGAGCCTGACACCGGATAGACCTTCCCTCGCAGCTCGAACGCGCCCGGGCCCTGAACCTGCACGCGCGTTGCCCTTGCGCTGGAGCCGAGCTTGGGGTGAGTGTCCTCGACTCTTAGCGAGTAGCTCCCGCTTGCCGCCTGCTCGCCCGAGAGCGTAGACATCCCTTCTTGCTCGCGTATGGTCCAGCCCGCCAGCCCGTCTTCGAATCCTCCGTTCCGCATGGGCAGCACGCGCTCCGTCCCGGCTGCTTCGGCCCGGCTCATGATAACGAGCAATCCAACGATCCCGAAGAGGATGCGCATGCTATACCACCTCGTCAGAGAACGGGCGGCGTCGCCGCTCCGGCTCCGCCAGGAGCAGCCGGGGTCCAACCTGGGTCGGCGCCTGTCGGCCCCACAATGCTCCGTTGAAAAGGTCCGGTCCACGTGGAAACAGCGGTCGGACCCCGTGGGCCACAGGGTCTGCCCCCTCTCTCTCGCTGTAGACCCGGGGGGACTGCGAACCAGCGACTCGTCTTAGTGCAGTACGCCTCAGGATCGGGCTCCACAAACTCACACAGAGGGCGGCGCGTGCGGTCCTTCCAGCGGCTTTCCCGTTCGTGCCGTCTCGTCCGTGGCCGTGCGCGAGCACAGGAGCGGAACGTCCTTACGGAACTCAAAGCACCGCTGGGTCCGTCTTAGCCAAGTGCGGGGCCAGGGCGACGACACGTCTGCGGCCTGGTCCAGGTCGGTTCCCCATGCTGCCAACTTCGGTCATGTGCGCCAACTGAGTTCGTGCTGCCAGCCCACTGCCTGCCGTAGCTTCGCAGCGGACATGAATGCCTGATGCCCCTCCATCCTGGAGCGAATCACCGGCAGCAGGTCCGGACGGAAGCGCTCAACCAGCTCCATGGACGGCTCCAGCGCGAGGGTCTCGTGCGAGTTGACGAAGAACACGTCATGGCGCGGCAGCGAACTGCCGTCCGCGAGCGCTGCGTTCATAATCATCTGGTGAGCGCGCGCGGCGTCTTCGCTGGAGACCCACGTCCACATGCCGCTGACCCATTTCCTCGCGCGCCGGACCTTCTTGTGTAGCTTCACGCGGATGTCGGGCTCGCAGATCCAGGCCAGCCGCGTCACGTAGGTGGGGAGACCGAAGGCGCGCGTATAGGAGGCGGCGAGTTCCTCAATGGCAAGCTTCGTGAAACTGTAGGTGTCCTCAACGTCGGACGGGTGCCCCTCATCCACTGGCAGGTAATGGACGGGCCAGGGCTTATGGCTGATGCGGAAGAAGGCACCCGTTGCGCAGTTGCTGCCGGCCACTATTACGGCTTTCGCTCCTTCCTGGACGGCGGCTTGCAGGACGTAGTACGTGCCCAGCACGTTGGACTTCATCGTGGCGTCAAACGGTACAACCTTCCCTGTAGCGCCTTTCATCCCCGCCCATTTCCTCGCCGCCGGGTGGTCTGAGGGCCAGGACTGTGCGCCAAGGTGCTGAACCACCTCGACGCCTTCCATCGCCATGCGGACGTTCTCGAAGCTCTGCAAGTCGCCCCGGAGCCAGGTATGGTCACGTACGACCTCATCGCGGGGACGCGAGCGGCTGAACAGGACCAACTCGTGCCCCCCAGCAAGCTCCGATATCACGTAGGGGGCCAGGTGTCCGCTTGCGCCTGTCACGAGCAGTCTCATCCTCGACTACCCCCGCACTGAGAAACGTCGCCGGTGTCCGATCCCCCTGCCGTCAAAGCAAACGCTCGACTCACAGAACCCCATACTTCCGGTAGACCTCGTCGATCGGCATGCCATCGGCGAGGGCCTCACGCTGCTCGTTCTCTTTCTCGAAGGTGGCTTCGATGCGGAGCAGCACCTCATCCACCAGGTCCTTGGGAATCAACTGCACGCCGTCGTTGTCGCCGAAAATGAAGTCGCCCGGCATCACTCTCACGTAGTATGTCAGATGCCCCGGGAGGTGAATGGGCTTATCCACCTCGATGATCGTCCACCCGCCGAACGCGTTCGGCGTTGTGCCAAACGAGAACATGGGGAAGTCGGGCATCTTGAGGACATACTGCGTGTCACGACAGTTGCCGGCGAGCAGCATTCCCCTGCAGCCGTGGGCGTAGGCAAGCTGACAGCTCATCTCGCCGAAGTGAGCCGGCTGCACGTCCCCTCCGCAGTCGAAGCACAATATGACACCGTCCTGCGCCTCCGCGACAGCCCTCATCATGCGTTTCTGAGGATGGCCGCCTTCGGCTTGCCACTTCCGCTCCATCTCTTCGCGCGCGCCAGGCACGCCGTGTAGGTCCACTTGCGAGTGCAGCTTGATCGGCAGGGCCCGCCCGGCCAGTTGCATCCCCTGACGCAGAGCCTTGAAGCGCTGCGAGAAGACCGTGTCGTCAACTCCCAGTCCGTGCAGCGCGTCGGACACCGAGCCGCCGTAGCCGGCCCGACGGAAGCGCTCGATCCGCTCGAGATCAGATATGTCGAGCCGGCGTACCTCCTCGGAGGACGCGCTCTTGCTCTGAGGATCACCCATGTGTCTTCCTTCCTTCCGTCCATGCAAAGGCGGGCGAGACAGAGGCTACTCGAAGAACGTGGCCCCCTCGCTCAAGTGCGCCCGTGCGACGTCCCCGTTCAACTCGAGGCCCAGGCCAGGTTCCTCAGGAAGCGTTATATAGCCCTCTCGAATCAACGGTCCATCGGCCATGACCAGGTCATTCCACCAGGGGACATCCAGGCAATGGAACTCCATGACCACGAAGTTGCGCATGCCGGCGCAGGTGTGGCAGGCCGCCATAGTGCCGACCGGGCTGGAGACATTGTGCGCGGCGATGGGAATGTAATAGAGGTCCGCTAGGTCGGCGATCTTCTTGGCCTCGAGCAGGCCCCCGACCTTCGGGATGTCGGGGTGGACGATGTCCACCGCGTGCGTGGTGATCATCGTGCGGAGTCCGTGGCGTGTGTAGTGGTTCTCCCCTGAACAGATGGGCAGAGGTGAGTTGTCTGTGACGCGCTTCAGGGCCTCTATGTTGTCTGGGGGCGTCGGGTCTTCCAACCACTTCAGCCGGAGCGGCGCCAGTTCTCGGGCAAGCGAGATGGCGTCCCGCGGGCTGTAACTCCAGTGGCAGTCCAGCGCCAGGTCCACGTCTGGGCCGATGGCTTCCCGCACAGCGCCCGCCAGAGTCACCATCAGGTCCATCTCTTTGTTCGAGATGGGCTGCTGTTGAGCGCGCACCCAGCCGCGGCGCCGACCGGTCCCCACGTGCTCGTGGTCGGCGAACAGGTCGGGTCGGATGTTGTCGATGTCGAACTTGAGTGCTGCATATCCCTGGGCAACGACCCGCTCGGCAAGCTCCGCCCAAGCTTGCGGCACCGGCTCCGCGCCCTTCCCGCAGTCCGCGTACACCTGAATCCGCGAGCGGTAGCGGCCCCCGAGCAAGTTGTAGATCGGCGTGCCGAGCGCTCTGGCCTTCAGGTCCCACAGGGCCAGTTCCACCCCGCTGACCGCGGCGACCACCGTTCCGCCGGTCGAGCCCGCCCCGGACATCCCGCGGATCATCTTCTGGTAGAGCCAGTCAACGTTCTGCGGGTCTTCGCCAACCAGCAGCGGCTTCAGCCGATGAACGACTGCTTCCACCCCGGCGCCCCAATAGCACTCGCCCAGTCCCGTCAGGCCCTCGTCCGAGTAGACCCTCACCAGGATCCACTCGAAGTTCCCTCGGACCGAGGCCGTTCTGACATCGCTGATCTTCACGCCTGGATTCGTTTCGACTGTTGAGGGCGAGAAGTAGGGGCTCCACCCCACAGGAGGACAACGCGCGACATCCGCCAGGAGTTGGCCAACGGAGCGGGGATTATAACTGGGCCGGGAGAAGGGGTCAAGGCACCCAGGTGTGCCGGTACCGTCAAGTATCTGGTGTGAGAAGAGGGGAGGGGTGGAGGAGGCCGAGGCGCCGTAGCGTCTGAGGAGCCGGCCCTGCAACGCCGATGACGAATCTCCGGGCTGCTACTGCCGGCCAGACGCCGAACCGACGTATTCTTCGGCAGCCTGAGCGGCCTCAGAATGACATCGGCCCAGGGCGCCCGACAACTCGCTGAGACTCAATACGATTGCTTGAACAGTCCGGTAGGCTGGTGGGCCCAGCAGGATTCGAACCTGCAACCCACGGATTATGAGTCCGATGCTCTGCCGTTGAGCTATGGGCCCCTCCTCTGCTCTCCACCGAATATATGCCCGCTGTGGCGAAAAGTCAAGCCGCGCATGCCCGGTGCACTCAGTAAGGGACCAGGGCGGGCGATTTGAAAAAGAGCGGCCCTCCGCTTATAGTCGGGGGCTGCCCGGCGATGAGCAACCTGAACGTGGGGAAGCCGCAGGCATGGGTATTCGCCGTCACCCCCCAGGGATGACGGCCGGCGAAGAAGGGGAGGCGCCATGAACTTCATCATCATCATTTCGGACACGCTGCGCAGGGACTACCTGGGCTGTTACGGCAACGAGTGGATCAGCACGCCGAACATTGACCGGTTCGCTGCCAGATCCCTGCTCTTCGAGAATGCCTACTCGGGCAGCTTCCCGACGGTGCCGCACCGGCGGGACGTGCTGACGGGCCGTTTCACGGCCGGCTACACGCCCTGGGCGCCGCTCTCGCCGGAGGAGGTGGTCCTGCCGCAGGTGCTCAAGGCAAAGGACTACCTGAGCATGATGGTCTGCGACTGCCCCCACATCCTGGAGAACGGCTATCACTATGATCGCGGCTTCGACGGCTTCGAATGGATACGGGGGCAGGAGTCGGACCGCTGGAGGACCTACCCGGAGGCGCCCGAGGACCCATGCGCGCCCGAGAAGATCCGCAACGCCGACGGCATGCGCCGGCACCATCGCCGCAACGTCGCCTGGTGGCAGTATGAGTCGGACACTTTCGTTGCGCGCACCATGACCGAGGCCTGCAAGTGGCTGGAGAAGAGCTACCGGCGCGAGAACTTCTTCCTCTATGTGGATACGTTCGACCCGCATGAGCCGTGGGATGCGCCCCGGTGGTACATAGACATGTACGATCCCGGCTACGAAGGCGAAGTGGTGGACTACCCGCTTTACGCGCGGACTGACTTCCTGACCGAGCAGGAGCTGAAGCACGCCCGGGCGCTCTACGCGGCCGAGGTCACGCTGGTGGACAGGTGGGTCGGGCGGCTTCTGGAGAAGATAGAGGACCTGGGCCTTTTCGACAACACGATGGTCCTGTTCACCACCGATCACGGCTTCCTGCACGGCGAGCACGACATCATCGGCAAGAGCCTGATCGCGCCCGGCAGTTTCCTCTACATCCCTCTCTACGAGGAGATCGCCCACATACCGCTCATCACGCACATCCCGGGATGTGGGCCGGGTGTCAAGAAGGCGGTCGTGCAGCCGATGGACTTCATGCCCACCATCCTCGACCTGGCGGACATCGAACCGCCCGAGACCGTGCACGGGCGGTCCTTTGCCGAGGTGCTCCGTGAGGTCGCCGACGAACACAGGGACTTCGCCGTGTCCAGTCCCTACATGGGGGGCCAGTCGGTTCCCGCCACCGTCACCTGCGGCAAATGGTCCGGAATCCTGTGGTCCGCGCCGCAGGAGGGAGAAGGTGTCATAGACAAGGCCGTGGACGGCCTGGCCAAGGAACAGGCGGCGCGTGAGGAGAGCGAGGACCTGCTCTTCGATCTGGAGAAGGACCCGCACCAGCAGCGGAACTTGGCCGCCGATCACCCCGACGTGATGGCCGACCTGTGCGCGAAGGCCGTGGCCTTCTGGCGCGAGATCGGCACGGAGGAGGGCACCGTTCGCAGGTGGGAGGCCCAAGGACAGGGCTGAGAGGGCTCCATGCCTGTGCCGAAAAAGACTTATGTGTTCAAGGTTGTCGGGGACTGTGAGATCCGGGCCGACGTCTATGGGGAACCGGGCGAGGCCCCGTGTCCCGCGGTCATGTGGATGCACGGCGGGGCCCTGATTGCGGGACACCGCGAGAACGTCCTGCCCCATGAAGTGGCGCTCTTCGTCGGCGCGGGCTACACCGTCGTCTCCATTGATTATCGTCTCGCCCCCGAGACCAAGCTCGAAGGGATCATCGAGGACGTTCAAGACGCCTATGAATGGGTGCGGACGGCGGGGCCTGAGCTGTTTCAGGCAGACCTGGACCATGTCGTGGCTATGGGTCCCTCTGCGGGCGGCTACCTGACGCTGATGGCCGGCTTCTGCCTCGAGCCCCGTCCGCGCGCATTGGTTGCGGTTGCCGGCTACGGCGACATAGTGGGGGAATGGTACAGCCGTCCCGATCCCTTCTACCGCAAGCAGGCCCTGGTGTCCCAGGAGGCGGCGCGTGCGGCAGTGGGCGAGCGGGAGACAGTAGGCAGTCCTGACTGGGACAACCCACGCGGCACCTTCTATCTCTACTGCCGGCAGCAGGGGCTCTGGCCCACGGAAGTGGGCGGCCATGACCGGGATGCTGAGCTGGAATGGTTTGAGCGGTTCTGTCCGGTGCGAAACGTCACACGCGAGTATCCGCCGACCATGCTGATCCACGGCGACCAGGACACGGACGTGCCCTATGAGCAGTCCGTGATGATGGCCGCCGAGCTGGCCCGAGCCGGCGTGGAGCACGAGTTCATTACCATTGAGGGCGGCGGGCATTGCAGCCTGGGGCTCGACCAGGCTTCGGTCGCGGCCACCTACTGCCAGATCATGACATTTCTGGCGCAGCACGTGGGGAAAGCGCAGACATGAACGCAGCGGCGCAGTGGCTGACGA
>JAUVVP010000030.1 GCA_030604585.1 Planctomycetota bacterium
CCCGTCCGGAGTGTCGAAAGCTCTGTCAAGCTGACACCCGTGCTCACGTATCAATGAGAATCCCGCCCGGGAAATCAACCCGCAAACCTTCGCGGGCCCTCTTGAGCGGGTTCCGCAAGGCGGCCACATCGGGTCATTCCCCGTCGTGTCCGTTGTGTCCGTCGTGCCGTCGTGGTAAGCTCCTTTGGCCGTTGAGGCATCCCAGGAAGAAGGGGTTGCGGACCGTGGAGATCGTTCTCGTTCTGATGGGCGTGGTCATAGGCGGCGGCCTGGCATGGTACCTGGCGACCATGCGGTCGCAGGCGCGAGCGAGCGCAGCGGAGGCGACCGTTGTCGAACTGCGCACCCAGGTCCAGAAGGCGGAGGCCGACTTCGGCACGCTGAGGCAAACGCTGGATGCCGAGCGCGGGGCGAAGGTCAAGGCCGAGACCGAACTCGCCGAGGCCATGAAGAACCTCGAGGAGCAGAAGAAGATCCTCGAAGAGGCAAAGACGAGGCTGACCGACACCTTCAAGGCCCTCTCCGACGACGCCCTAAAGAGCAACAACCAGGCATTCCTCGAACTGGCCAAGAAGACGCTCGAGGCCCTCGTCACCGACGCCAAGGGCGACCTGACCAAGCGCCAGGAAGCCATCAACGCGATCGTCAAGCCGCTCGGCGAATCGCTCAAGAGCTACGAGGAGCACATCCGCGCGCTGGAGCAGAGCCGCCAGAAGGCCTACGGCGGCCTGGAGGAGCAGCTGAAGACGCTGACCACCACGCACCTGCGCCTCGAGAAGGAGACGCGCAACCTGGGCACGGCGCTGCGCAACCCGCAGGTGCGCGGCGCCTGGGGTGAAATGAGCCTGCGCCGCGTCGTCGAGCTGGCCGGCATGTCCGAGCACTGCGACTTCACCGAGCAGGTCTCCGTGCAGTCCGACGGGGGGCGGCTGCGCCCCGACATGGTCGTCCACCTGCCGGCGGGCCGACAGATCGTGGTGGACGCCAAGGTGTCGCTGGACGCCTACCTGCGCGCCGTGGAGGCCGAGTCCGAAGAGGAGCGCCGCCGCCATCTGGAGCAACACGCCCGGCAGACCCGCGACCACATGAAGAAGCTGGCCGAGAAGTCCTACTGGGAGGAGTTCGCCGCCGCCGCGGAGTTCGTCGTCATGTTCATTCCGGGCGAGCCGTTCTTCGGCGCCGCCGTGGACCACGACCGTGCCCTCATCGAGGACGGAATGAAGAACCGCGTCGTGCTGGCCACGCCGACCACGCTGATCGCGCTGCTGCGCGCGGTCGCCTACGGCTGGCGGCAGGAACAGTTGGCCCAGAACGCCCAGACGATCAGCGACCTCGGCAAACAGCTCTACGAACGGCTCAGGACCCTGGCCGACCATTTCGGGGACATGGGCAGCGCCCTCGAAAGGGCCAACCAGGCATACAACAGGGCCGTCGGCTCGATGGAGGCGAGGGTCTTCCCGGCAGCTCGGCGCTTCCGCGACCTGGGCGTAACGGCCGGTGAGGAAATCCCCATCATCGAGCCGGTCGAGACTACGCCCCGCAAGCTCAATCCGCCGCAACCCCCGGACGAGCCGCAGTAGGCCCTATTCCTCTGCGGGACCGTCTTCCGCCAGGCGTTTGTTGTACTGGCGGAGCAGCTCGCGGTAACGCGGGGGCAACCGGCCGGTGGCGAAGGCGTCGGCTATCTTCTTGCGCTCCGTGGCGGGCAGTTCGGGCAGCCAGGCCTCCTCCACTTGCGGCCGCTCGCGCAGGCGTCCGTAGCCCCACCGGCCGGCGGGCAGCGTAGACTCCTCGGCCGGCCTCACCGGAGCCGCCGTTGAGCTGCCCGGCTGCTGCAACTCCGCTTCCCCCTCCTCCCCGGTGACGGGCACGGCGATGACGTGCTCGGGACGGAGGGCGGCGATAAGGGCGTCGAGCTGCTCCACGACCTCCTGCTGAACGCGCTGCGTCCGCTCGCCGGTCGATCCCTGCTGGAGCAGGGCCTGGGCCTCCTGGCTGGTGGCGATCAGTCGCGCAAGTCCGCCCCTGCCCCCCTGACCCAACGCGACCGGCGCCAGGCAGAGCAGGAGCACGGCAGCCGGCAGCGCCAGGGCCGCGCGCCCTTCCCTGCCCGCCTCGGTCAATGGCCCTCTCATCTCTCCTCCGGGCGTCTGAGCGCGTTCCGCAGCTCGGCCAGCGTCGCCGTGACCTCGGCCTGCCGGCCGGCCAACCTGGTCACCTCGCCCCGGAGGTCGGCGGGCAGGGCCCCGCCTTCCTCGCGCATGGCCTCCAGCCCTGCCGTGCGCCGGTTCAGCGAGGCCTGCATTGCCTTGAGGACCCTCAGGTCCGCCACCACGTCAATCAGGGCCCGCCCGTTCTCTTTGCGTTTGTCGGCCTGCCCGGGTTCGCCGGGCTCCGCGGTGGGGGCCGCGTCCTCACGGCGCAGCACCTCGATGATGGCCTTCAGGGCGGCCTCGACCTCTGCCTGAAGGAGCCGGACGGCCGGTCCGGTCCGGCCCTGGCGAAGCCATTCGGCGCAGGCGGCGACGTCCGCCTTCAGGGCCCTCAGCGCGGCCGGCAGTGCGACCGTGGTCTCGTCGCCCTCGACGATCCCCAGGGCGCCGTCAGCCAGGCCGACCAGCTCCGCCTGCCGCATGGCAAGAGCCGCAGCGCGGAGCCGCTGGGCCCGGGTGAGGCGCTCTGCGGGGCCTATGGAGCGGTCCAGGCGCTCGGTGTCCGCGCGGATCGCCTCCTGGGCTTCGAGCATCCGGGCGAGCGCCTCGCGCAGCCTCAGGCGGAGGGCGGCCCGCTGCTGGTCCGCCAGCCGGGCGGCCGCCTGCCGCACCGCCGCCAGTGCCGCTTCCAGGCTGCCGCCGGCTTCCACCTGGGCCACCAGGGCATCCGCGCCCGCGCCTCCGCGCAGCGCCTGCGCTGCGGCGGACATGCTGGCGACGGCAGCACGCAAATGCTCCGAGCCCGGCCCGCCGCGCAGCTCGCCGTCCAGTTCCTGCGCTTCCTCGCGAAGGGCCTCCTGGCCGTCGGCCGCGGCAGCGTATTCGGCCGGGTCGGCCAGTTCGCGCGCCAGAGATGCGGCGGCGGACTGCTTTCGCACCATCTCCTCCAACCGCCTTTCGGCATCCCTCAGGCGGACCAGCTCGGCGGCCGACTCCTCGGCGCCGAGCACAGCCGCCAGCCGCTCCAGGTCGTCGAGCACCTCCCGCTGAAGGCGCGCCGCCTCCCCGTAGCGCTCCCCGGCCAGCAGCGCCCGGATGCCCTCCATCTTCGAGACGATGAAGCGCTCCCTGCTGAGCACGAGCGCCTGGCGCAACTGCTCCGCCCGTTCCGGCCTCTCCGGCTCGAGCAGGCGGGCCATCTCCAACAGCCTCTGCTCCACCTCCGCCATCCGCTCGTGGACCCTGGACTGGTCGCGCGGCAGCGCATCCCGACCCGACGCCGGGCGGCAGGTGCCCGCCAACGCCAGTGCAACCGCAGCAATTATCAGCCCGCGCCCCATCTACTGGCCCACCAGCTCATCGAGTATCCGCTCCTGCTCCTGCTGAGTGCGCCCGAGCAGGTCTTGCTGCTCCTGCGAAATCTCTTCCACGGAGGAGACCACGGCCGCGTAGCTCTCCAGGAGCATCATCCTGGCCCTGACGCGCTTCATCTCAGCGACTGCCCCGGCCATCAGGTCAAGGGCCGCCGACGGCGGCACGTCCCCCCGGCGCGCCTTGCCGATCGCGTCCGCCGCACGCAGCACGCCTCCCTCGGGCGCAGCCAGGCGCTCGAGCGGCTGCACTATGCCCCTCCTGCGCGACTGGTAGACCGGTTCCGCCACGAGGCGGTTGTGCAGCATCTGGGCCAGCACGTCGGCATACCCGGCGCCAGTGAGCCGGACCACCTGGGCCAGCGCCCGCTGCGTCTTCCGGAGCCTCTCGAGTTCGTCGCCGTGCGGCGAGCCGGCGCTGGTAAGGGCCTCGAAGCGCCGCGCCACGTCGTGCTGGCGCTGCACCTGCTGCTCCAGGTCGCGGCGGAGGTCCTGCTGCCGCAGCAGCAGCGCCCCCAGCGGCTCGTGAACCGTCACCAGCCGGAAGCTCAACGCCGGGCTGTAGGCCGTGTTCGGCCCGCCGACGCCGCAGTTGTCCCTGGCACCGGCGGACAGGACAAACCGCCCGGTCGGCGGCAGGTCCAGCCCGCGCAGGTCAACGATCTGCGCCGCGCCGACCGGACTGCGTGCGGCCCCGTGCCACAGCTCGACCCGCGGGTAGTCCTCCGGCCCGTCCGGCCCCTCGTACCATTGGTCCAGCCAGAGCGCCTCGGCGCCGTAGTCGTCCGTGGCCCGGGCCGTCAGCGGAATCCACGCCCGCGGCACGAGCATGTCGCTGAGGCCGGACGCCGTCAGTTTCACGTCGGGGGCCTGGTCCTCGACCGCGCGTATGCCGACCCGCAGCGGCTCGGCGCTCCCGATGCCGAGCGTATCGGTCAGAGTCAGCTCGCATTCCAGGTCGCGGTCGACCTCGAACGTGAAGGCGAACGACCGGTCCCCGGTCCGCTGTGGCGCAGCGGACGGGGCCACGTCAATGCGACAGGACGCGGCGAAGAGCGGCTTGGTTGCCTCGACGAGGATGGTCGCCCGGCTGCCTTTGGGTATGTCGAAGGTCGGAGCGTTCCAGGCCAGCTCGACCGGTCCCTCGGCGATGTAGGAAGGCGGCACGACCGTCATTCGCGCGGCGGCGACTTCCGGCCGGTCTACGACCTGGAGGCGATGCTCCTCCAGCACACCGTCCCCCGCCTCGACGGTGAACGCCGCGCTCTCGTCGAGCCCGCGCAGCTCGGTCTCGAAGGTGTCGCCGCCCGTGCGCTCCATGACAACCGTGCGGGACGCCCCGCTCTCCAGGCCGCGCAGCAGCAGGCGAGCCGTCCTCGGTATAACGCCGGTGGCCTTCACGGCGATGTTCGCGCTCTCGCCGCGCGGCACGAACTGCGGAGCGCGCAGCAGCGCCAGGCTCGTCCGGCGCGGCCAGTCCACCGGGGCCAACAACACGTTGCGCTGGAACCAGAGCTTCGCCGACGCCGGCCGGCCGGCCACTCCCAGGGCCAGCAGCGCCGACGCGGCCAGCCCCAACAGCAGGCCCCGTCTCACCCGGCGCCATTCGACCAGCCTGCCGGGCGCCATCAGGGCGGCGCGGCCCTCGGCCTCTCGCACCGTCTCGGAGCGCAGCGCCGCCGACGCCGCCCCTGCCGCTCCCCCGCCGGCGAACTGGAGCGCGCTGGCGAACAGGTCCGCCGGGCCGGCCCATCGCTCCTCGACCTCCAGAGCCAGCGCCTCGTCAGGCAGCGGACGCAGCAGCGGAAGGGCCAACTGCCTGAGGAACTGCCACAGCAGCAGGCCACCCCACAGGCAGAGCAGCGCCAGGCGGGCGCCGTGCGGCAGGCGCAGCGCCCTGTCCAGCGCGAAGTCCGCCAGCACCAGAGCCGCCCCGATGCAGAACAGCCTGCCCCAACCCGTGGCCAACATTGCCAGGCGGATCAGTCGGCGCAGCGCGGCAAGCTTCGCACGCAGCGTGTGAGGGTTCTCCACAGTCCTTGAGTCCTGTACCGCAGAAGGAGCCTCGTCCTCGTCCTCGTCGTCGTCCTCGTCGGCCGGCGTCAGCCCTCGCGCGTGGCCCGGCAGGTTCCCCACTGGCCAGAGACCCCGAAAACGTTTGCACAGCACCCACCGCTAACTTATACTATCACGTCATTATAGTCGGCGGAGACGGGGCCGAAAAGGTTCCCGCCGCCGCCCTTTCCCGAGCCGAGGGCGAGATGACGGAGACAAAGAAACACGAAGGCCATCTGAACGCCGGCGGCAAACGCTTCGCGCTGGTGGTGAGCCGCTACAACGAGTTCTTCTCGAGCCGGCTGCTTAGCGGTGCCGAGGACTGCCTGTTGAGGCACGGCGCGGCGCCGCAGGACCTGGAGGTTTTCCGCACGCCCGGCTCGTTCGAACTGCCGCTGGTTGCCAAGAAGGTGGCCCAGTCGGGCCGCTTCCACGCCATCGTGTGCCTGGGCGCCGTGCTGCGCGGCCAGACATCCCATTTTGATTTCGTCGCCTCCGAGGTGGCCAAAGGAATCTCGCGCGTCAGCCTGGAGACGGAGGTACCCACCATATTCGGCGTGATTACCACGGAGACAATCGAACAGGCCGTGGACAGGGCAGGCGCCCGCGCCGGCAACCGTGGGGCCGAAGCCGCCCTGGCCGCCATCGAGATGGCCAACCTGCTCGAGGGCCTGTCCGACTGACTGCGCAGCACCAGCACGCCCCTCTGGCCGGCAGACTAACGGGGCCCGGCCGAACGTCCTCCGGGAATCACGTTGGCGCGTCTTTCCATTGCTTCTTTGTCAGTGCATGGCGTTGAGAGTCCAAACGTTGGCCCGTGAGCTGGCCCTCAAGGCCCTCTACCAGCACGACCTGCTGGGGGGGCGGTCGCCGGAGGAGCTGCGGGCCTTCTGCACCCAGAACGGCGGGCCCGAGGTCGCCGAGCCGGCCATCGAACTGGTGGAAGGATGCATCGGGCACGGGGAGAAGCTGGACGAGGTCATCCGCCGCACGGCCGAGAACTGGGAGCTGAAACGCATGGCCACCAGCGACCGGAACATACTGCGGCTCGGCGTCTTCGAGCTGCTGTTCAGGCAGCAGACTCCGCCCAAAGTGGCCATCAACGAGGCGATAGAGCTGGCCAAGAAGTACAGCACGGCGAACTCCCCCCCGTTCATCAATGGCGTGCTGGACCGCATCTACAACGTGCACGTGGTGGGCGGGGCGGAGGAGGAAGCCGGCCCTTTGCCCGAAGCGGACGACTCCCCCGGCGCTGCCGGCAAGGGACGGGCTGCGGGCGTGACTGCGCGGCCCGACCCGCAGGCCAGGGCGGACCTGCACGTGCACTCGACCGCCTCCGACGGCTCCCATGAGCCGTCCGAGCTGCCTGCAATGGCGGCAAAGGCCGGCGTGGCGGCCCTTGCCCTGACCGACCACGACTCGGTGGAAGGCGTGGCCGCCGCCGGCGAAGCGGCCGCCGCAGTCGGCGTGGAACTCGTGCCGGGCGTGGAACTGACCGGCTATGCGCCGAGAGCCGACGGCACGGGTGAGATGGAGGTGCACATCGCCGGCCTTTTCGTGGACGCCACAAGCCCCGTGCTGCTGGGCAGGCTGCGCGACCTGCGCGCAGCGCGGGTGGAACGCATCCGTCAGATGAGCCGCAAGCTGGGCGAACTGGGCATGGCCATGGACAGCGAGGACGTGCTGCGGCGGGCCGATGGCGGCTCGGTCGGCCGGGTGCACTTCGCCCAGCAGATGGTGGCGCAAGGCTATTGCAGGGACCTCTCGGAAGCGTTCCAGCGTTACATCGGCGCCGACTGTCCGGCTTACGTGGCGAAGGAGAAGATGACCCCGGCACAGGCCATCGCCCTGGTCCAGGCGGCCGGTGGCTGTTCGGCGCTCTGTCACCCGGCCCTGCTGCCGGACTTCGAGAGCTACCTGGAGGAACTGGTCGAACAGGGCTTGGACGCCCTGGAAGTGCATTGCCCCGTTCACACGCCGCAGGACGAGCGGCGGCTGCTGGAGATGGCCAGGCGATTCGCCCTGGCGGTGACGGGCGGCAGCGACTTCCACGGCGCGGCTAAGCCGGAGATCCGCATCGGCCAGGAGACGGTTTCGTTTGTCGAACTCGACCGACTGAAACAGAGGGCCCGTCAGCGCATCTGAGCGATGGCGCGGCCCGTTGACACGGACCGAACGCCCCTATGTCGCCATTCAATCCGTTCCGAAGACGAAAGCCCCCGCTCCCGGAGGCCGAGCAAGGCGCCCCTGAGCCCGAGGCCGAGGGTGGTAACGAAGGGGCCGGCGTGTTGCAGCGGCTGCGAGCCGGACTGGCGAAGACGCGCCGCAAAGTCGCCGGCGGCCTGCGCAGCGTCCTCTCCGTCCACCGTTCGCTGGACGAGGAGCTGCTGGAGGAGATCGAGGAGCAGCTCTATCTGGCCGACGTGGGCCCACAGGCGGTGATGCGGCTCAGCGAGCGGCTGCGCGAGGCCTACAGGCAGGGCGAGATAGAAAGGCCCGAACAGGTCCTCGATTTCCTGAAGGCGCGCATCAAGGAGGACCTGGAGCAGTGGGACACGCGCCTGAACCTGCCGGAAGAGGGTCCGGGCGTCATTATGGTGGCGGGGGTGAACGGCTCGGGCAAGACCACCAGCATCGCCAAGCTGGCCCACAGGTTCGTCCGGATGGACCGGCGGGTGCTGCTGGCGGCCAGCGACACCTTCCGGGCCGCTGCCGTGCAGCAGCTCGAGATATGGGCGCGGCGGGTCGGGGCGGACATCGTGAAGAATGAGAGCGCCGATCCGGCCGCCGTGGCCTTCGACGCCGCCGAGAAGGCCACGGCCAACGGCTACGACGTGTTGATCATCGACACCGCCGGACGGATGCACACCCGCACGAACCTGATGATGGAACTGCAAAAGGTCAGCCGCGTGGTGGACAAGAAGATACCCGGCGCGCCCCATGAGACGCTGATGGTCCTGGACGCAACCACGGGGCAGAACGCCATCAGCCAGGCCCTCAGGTTCAACGAGAGCATCAACCTGACGGGCATCATACTGGCCAAGCTGGACGGCACGGCCAAGGGCGGCATCGTGTTCGGCATGAGACATCAGATTGACATACCGGTGAAGTTCATCGGGCTGGGCGAGCGGGCGGAGGACCTGATAGCCTTCGACCCGGACGGGTTCGTGGATGCCCTTTTCGAGTGAGTTTCCTTCAACTGCCGGCGAACCGAGCAATGCAACAGTTGGGTTTCGACGAGATCAAGGGGCTGTTCGACAGCTACGTGATCGGCAACTACGGGCGCATGCCCGTGGCCTTCGTCCGCGGCGAGGGCTCCTACATCTGGGACAGCGAGGGCAACCGCTACGTTGACCTGATGCCCGGTTGGGGCACCTCGCTGCTGGGGCACTGTCATCCGAAGGTCGTCACGGCCCTTCAGCGCCAGGCCTCCATGCTCATCCACGTGGACAACACCTTCTACATCCCGCCGCAGGGGCTGCTGGCCCGCAAGATCAGCGAACGCTCTTTCGGGGGGAAGTGCTTCCTGTGCAACAGCGGCGCGGAGGCCGTCGAGGCCGCCCTGAAGCTCGCAAGGATCCACAAGGAGGTAGAGGGCCGCTACAAGGTCATCACCATGCGCAGCTCCTTCCACGGCCGCACCATGGGGGCCATCAGCGCCACGGGCCAGGACGCCTACCACCGGGGCGTGCCCCACGTGCCGGGCTTCAGCTACGTCCCGTTCAACGACCTGGAGGCGGTCAAGCAGGCGGCCGACGACGAGACCTGCGCCGTGATGCTCGAGCCGGTCCAGGGCGAAGGCGGCATCAACCTGGCCACGGAGGAATTCGTCACCGGGCTGCGGTCCTTCTGCGATGAGAACGGCATTCTGCTGATCGCCGACGAGGTGCAGACCGGCATGGGCCGCACGGGGCACTGGTTCGCCTATCAGCACTACGGGGTTGAGCCCGACATGATGACGCTGGCGAAGGCGCTCGGCAGCGGGGTGGCCATCGGCGCCATGGTGGCCAAGGCGGAAGTGGCCGAGAGCCTCGTGCCGGGAACGCACGCCTCGACCTTCGGCGGCAACCCGCTGGCCTGCTCAGCCGCCCTGGCCACCTTCCAGGTGATCGAGCAGGAGGACCTGATCGAAGTCTGCCGCCGCACCTCCGAGCACATTTTCGGCCGCCTCAACCAGATGGTGAAGAAGTACTCCATAGTCAAGGAGGCCAGGGGCCGGGGCGTGATGTGCGGCATCGAACTGAACCGGCCCGGCGCGCCCGTCTTCCAGTACTGCCTGGACAACCGGGTCCGGCTGAACTGCACGCACGAGACGGTCGTGCGCATCCTGCCGGCAATGAACGTGCCCCGCCAGGCCCTCGACGAAGGGCTGGACGTGCTGGACGAAGCGTTGGCAAAGGCGCAGGCCGGCGAGATATGAACAAGGGCAGTGAGGAGACCATGCACCTGGTAACGCTGTTGGACTGGGAGGCGGGCCACATCCGCGACCTGCTCGCCCTGGCCCATCAACTCAAGGCCGAGGCGCGCGCGGGAAGGCTGAAGCCCGCCCTGGAACGCAAGACCCTGGCGCTGCTGTTCGAGAAGGCCTCGATGCGCACGCGCGTCTCCTTCGAGGTGGCCATGACGCAGCTCGGCGGCCACGTCACGTACCTGTCCAAAGACGACGTTGACCTCGGCGTGCGCGAGCCCATAAAGGACGGTGCGCGCGTGCTCTCGCGCTGCGCCGACGGCATCGCCGCCCGCACCTACGCGCACGCAACGGTCGAAGAGCTTGCCGCCTATTCCACAATTCCCGTCATCAACGCCCTGAGCGACAAGGCGCATCCCTGCCAGGCGCTGGCCGACGTGCTGACCATCCAGGAGCGCTTTGAAGAGCCGCAGGGGGCCGGGATCGCCTTCTTCGGCGACGCCAACAACGTGGCCCGCTCTCTGGCGGTTGCCTGCGCCAAGCTCGGCTACCACTACACCATCGCCTGCCCGGCGGGCTACGGCTTCGATGCGGACTTCTCCTCGCA
>JAUVVP010000130.1 GCA_030604585.1 Planctomycetota bacterium
CGGTGGCGCCGCACCGCGCGCAGGCTAGCCGGCACGGGAACCGGTGCCTGCGACCCTCCCGGTCCCGTCCGCCGTTGCTGCAGGCGCCTGCCCGCGTAGGGAACCGGTCAGTCTCCGGCCAGGAAGTCTACGGTCTGAAGGCTTGCCCGCGCGTGGGCGTCTGATGTCAGGCGGCGGTAGACGTGCGCGGCGCAGGCAACGTCCTGTATGGCCAGGCCCGTCGAATCGAACACCGTTATCTCATCGGGCGACTGGCGGCCCGGCCGCTTGCCGGTGACCACTTCGCCGATCTCCGCGTGGATGTCGTCACGAGCTATCAGGCCCTGGGAGACGGCCACGTTGATCTCGCCGCCGTGCGCGGCCTGTTCCCAGTTGTCCACCACCACCTTGGCCGCCTGGAGGATGGCGCTCTCCAGTTCCTGCTTGCCCGGCGCGTCGGCCCCGATGGCATTGATGTGCGTGCCGGGACGCACGTAGTCCTTCATGATCAGGGGCTCGCGAACGGGAGTCAGGGTCGTGACTATGTCGGCGGCGCTGACGGCATCCGCCAGCGGGGCGGCGGACGCCTCCACGTTATAGGTGGCGGCGCTTCCCCGCGCGAACGCCTCCGCCCTGTCCGCGTCCACGTCGCAGGCCAGGACCTTCCGGATGTTGGGCATGGTCGTCATGAGGGCGGCCAGTTGCGTGGCAGCCTGCCGCCCGGCGCCCACGAAACAGGCAACGGCCGAGTCCCGGCGGGCCAGGTACTTGGCGGCGATCCCTCCGGCGGCGCCCGTGCGCATGGCCGTCAGATAGGTCCCGTCCATGATTGCAAGGGGGAAGCCCGTGTCCGGGTCGAAGACGGTCACCGTGGCCATCACGGTCGGCAGCTCTTCGTTGAGCGGGTGCACGTTGACGTTCTTGACCGCCGCCAGGCCCACGTCCGCCAGGTAGGCGGGCATGCAGCGCAGGTCGCCCCGCTCGAAGCGCAGGTAGGACTTGGGGGGCATCTGAGCCCTGCCCTCTCCATAGGCCACAAACGCCGCCTCCACGGCCCGCACGGCATCGGCCATGGAGAGCGCCTTCTGCACGTCGGCGCGGGTCAGCAGGTAAGTGACGGTGCTTGCCATGCCACGCCCTCCGCTGCCCAGGATGTGTTCGAGACGGCCGGGCCCGCCCGCCGGGGTTCCGTCTCAGTCGGTCCGCACCTCGCGACCTGTTGTTCCGCCGGCTTCGAAATGGCCGGCTATTGCCTGCCGGCCTGGGACCCAGGATCGGAGAGGACATCATAGGACACGGGCCTGCGCTCTGCAAGCTATGCGACCTTGCGCCGGCGTCGCTGAACGGCGCCCTGACGCTGCCAATGGATGCATTTGACTGCCGCGCAGTCAAGGTGATAGGTTGCGCCGGCCGATGCGGGACTCCGCTCCGGCGGCAGGCGGGCGCCTGCGCCCGCAGGACAGGACGGATGTCAGGGGAGGTCGGAAATGGCGAAGGCCGTCAAGCTGGCGATAATCGGCGCGGGAAGCGCGCAGTTCTCAATCGACATGGTGCGCGACATATGCCTGGCGGAGGACCTGGCGGGCAGTGAGGTCGCGCTGATGGACATTGACGAGGGACGGCTCGAGATGGTGCTGGAGGTCGCCCGCCGCTATGCGGCCGAGATGGGCGCAGACCTGCGCATCGAGAAGACCATGGAGCGGGAGGTCGCCCTGCGCGACGCCGACTTCGTCCTCAATACCGCAATGCCCGGCGGCCATGACCTGACGGAGACCGAGCGCTCGCTGACCGAGCGGCACGGCTACTACCGCGGCGTGCACCCGGCCAACCGCTACAGGTGCCTGGACCTGATGATGGAGGTGGCACGCGACATCGAGCGGCTCTGCCCGGAGGCCTGGCTCATTCAGTCCGGCAACCCCGTCTTCGACGGCTGCACGCTGATGACGCGCCGGACCGGCGTCAAGGTCATCGGCCTCTGCCACGGCCACTACGGCTACCACGAGATAGTGCGCATGCTCGGGCTGGAGCTCGACCACGTGACCTTCGAGGCGCCGGGCTTCAACCACTGCATCTGGATGACGCACTTCCGCTACAAGGGCGAAGACGCCTACCCCCTGATTGACCGCTGGATCGACGAAGAGTCCGAGAAGTACTGGGAGACGTACCACCCACACTACGGCCAGACGCAGATGTCGCCGGCCGCCATCCACATGTACAAGTTCTACGGGCTGATGCCCATCGGGGACGCGCCGCGCGCGCTGTGGAGCGACGTGTGGTGGTATCAGTTGAGCCCGGAGTCCAAGAAGCGCTGGTGGGGGCCCGAGGGCGGCTTCGACTCGGCGGAGGGCTGGGAGCTGTATTTGGCGGACCTGGAGCGCAACCTCGGCCGCATCCGCGAAGTGGCCCAGGACCCGCAGCGGCGGGCCACGGACGTGTTCCCTCCCGAGAAGAGCGGCGAACAGGTCGTCCCGATCATCAACTCGTTGGTCAACGACCGGCCGGGCGAGTACCAGGTGAACGTGCCGAACCGCGGCGCGCTGGCAGGCATCCCGGACGACGTGGTCGTGGAGGTGCCGGCCATCATTGACGGCAAGGGCATCCGCCCGCTTGCCGTGGGCGCCTTGCCGGAGCGCATCATGCTCGGCGTGATGTGGCCGCGTTGGCTACAGATGGAGCGGGGCCTGGCCGCCTACCTGACCGGCGACCGGCGATACCTGATGCAGAGCCTGCTGCACGACCATCGCACGCGCACCTGGGAGCAGGCCGAGGAAGTGCTGGGGGCGCTGATGGCCATGCCGCACAACGCGCAGCCGGCGCGGCACTTCGGGCTCAAGGCATGAGGGCAGGCCGACCACGTGCGGGCCGAAGGGCAAAGGAGTCCAGGATGAACGCAGAGTCCATGATGGCGGTGGTGAAGGCGCGGCCGGAGCCGGGCTATGACTACACCAGCGTCCCCAGGCCGCAGCCGAAACCGGACGAAGTGCTCGTGCGCATCGAAAGGGCCGCCATCTGCGGGACGGACATACTGCTGTACAAGTGGGACCCCCTGGCGCAGTCACTCATCAAGGAGCTGCCGTTCATCCCGGGGCACGAGTGCTGCGCAGAGGTGATGGAGGTCGGCGCGGCGGTGCGCAGCATCAGCCCCGGCGCCACAGTCTGCGCGGAGACCCACATACCGTGCGGCGGTTGCTACCAGTGCACCCATGGCCTTCCGCACATCTGCAAGAACCTGGTCCTTTTCGGCCACCACGTCAACGGCTGCTTTGCGGAATACGCGGTCGTCCCGGCAAAGGCGGTCTACTGCCTCACGACGGGGTTGCCGGCGGAGACGGCCTGCCTGCTGGAGCCGTTCGGCGTCTCCCTGCGGGGCGTGCAGGAGGCCGCGCCGGAGGGCAAGGCACTGCTGGTGAACGGCTGCGGGCCGATCGGCCTATTCGCCATCGCCATCGCCGTTCGCTCGGGCGCGGCCAGGATCATCGCGGCCGAGGTGAACCCCCATCGCCTGAAGCTGGCCGAGACGATGGGCGCGCACGTTACCGTAGACGCCCGCCAGGCCGACGTTCGCCAGGCGGTGCTGGACCAGACGGGCGGCGACGGCGCCGGTTGCGTCATCGAGGCATCCGGCGCGGTCGGGGCGGTGGCCACCTGCCTTTCCTGCCTGCGCAAGGGCGGCCGGATCGTGATACTGGGCAACCCCAAGGGGCCGGTGGAGATCCGCGACGTCATGCCCGACCTGATGCACAAGGAGCTGACGCTCAGGACCCTCCACGGGCGGCGCATGTACGAGACCTGGGAACAGGTGGAGGCCCTGCTGGCCGACGGCATCGTGGACATCGCGCCCGTCCTGACGCACACATTCCCGATGGGCCGCATTGCTGAGGCCATGGCGGCGATCCTATCGGGGGAGGCGTGCAAGGTCGAACTGGACCCGCGGGCCTGAGCCGGACAAGTCACCGGCGAGGCCGCCGAGAACGCAGAGACCAGCCAAGGAACATGTCAGAAGGAGCTTTTTCGTCTCGGCGCTCTCGGCGCTTGCCCGCCTCTGGCGGACACTCAGCGGTGATCTGTTTTCGTTGCGCTCTCCAAGAACAGCGGCCCGCGCACGCTAATCCGCCGCGTGCCGTCGGGCCGCTATCGATCTGCTAACGCTTTGATTGCCAGTGACCGCGGCCACGGGCCGCGTCCTTTAGCGCTTCCTCCTCCGCAGCCGTGTCAGCCCGATCCCGGCCAGGCCGATCCCCAGCAGCGTCAGGGTCGCCGGCTCGGGAATGACGCCGTTGCCGTTTCCGGGCGTCGCACTGCCGAACGTGATGTTGTCGAAGCCGATCTGGTCGACGACGCCAGCGAAATCGACTGACATGGCAATGCCCGCGAACGCGACGCCGATCGGCAGCAGCGGGCTGAACTGCCCGGTCGGGTCGGGCGCACCGCCGGTGGGCGTCAGCGGCAACGGCAGGGTCGCCAGGATGGCTCCCGTAGCGTTCAGGCCGCTGTAGACGCTGACCGACCCGGGGTTGTTGATGGCCGTGTAGAAGAACGAAAACCCCGTGGTGAACCCGGCAGCAACGTTCATCGTGGCAGCGGTCCCGCCCAGGAAGAACAGGACGGTGTCGGGCGAGGGCTCCCCGCCGAAGTTGCCGCTCCCCCCGGCATCGCCGTCAATGAGCGCAAGGGAATTGGCCGAGAAGCCGATCCCGAAGTTGGGTCCCGGACCGCTGCCGAATCCCCCGAGCCCCCCGCTGTAGAAGCTCTGCACCGGCTCGAAATCTGCCAGCCCCTCGAAGTCCAACACGATGACGACCGCATCGGCCGGGCCGGCTGAGATGCACAGCGCGATGGCGACAAGGGGTTTACGAATCCAGTTCCTCACGATTTGGGCCCGGCTTGGGCGCAGCAACGGACCCCGCCGCTGCGGTGCGGACGTTCAGGGAATTCAACACGTTCAGCGGCCCAACAGGCCGGTCGTCAGAGGCGCTTGTCCAGTGGGCGCTTACAACACGCCCGGCAGCGTTTGGCAAAAAGGACGGTTTCCGGCGTTCTGAACGCCCAAGAAGCTCCGCGGACGGGCAGGTACGAGGGGCCGAAGGTCGGCGTGGCGAACGGAAAGGAATGAACGCGCGGCCTGCTGTGCGGGGCCGGCGGCAAGCCACGCCCATGACGCCGGAGCAGGCCAATCAGCCGGGGGGCCTCATTCTGCCGGACGGTCGTCGCGCCCGTTGTGCTTCCAGGGCCACAGGTCGGCCGACCTGAGCAGGCGGATGGCCAGGTTCAACTGGGCCCGCCCCTCGGGCGACCACCCGTGCTGGGAATACGTGGCGGCATACCAGTCCGGTTCGGCCTGGCCTTCACAGGCGGCGCGGGCGGCGTCGCCGGCAACGGTGACTGCGTCCGGACAGGCAAGGGGTATCAGCTTCGTCGCGACCACGGCGGCCATGGCACGCCAGCGCGCCGCTCCCACATGGTCGCCCGTGCGGTCGGCCTCTTCGCACCGGGACCGTATCTTGACGGCCAGTTCGTCCAGAATCCCCCAGGGGGCGTCCTCTCGCTCCAACTTCGGTCCCCCCTTCGCGGCCCGCCGTACGTGCGCGCGCCGCGTGCGATGGCAAAGATCGAAAGTCCCGGCCTACCCCCTGCAGATCGCGAAGGCCAGGTCTCGGAAGGTAAGTGAGGCCTCCCCGGCACGTATTGGCGGGATTGCAGCTCTGAGGCCCTGCGCAGCAGCTTCTGTTTCCGTCTTGCCCCGCTTGCCGCGTCTGCCAGGCAACCGCCCACCTCGCCGTTGTCTCAGAGCTCTCCCGCCGTCCCCCTCCCGGGGAAGCCTCTACCCCAAGTGGTTGTCATTGAGCCGGTCCACCCCGGCTTCCGGCGCTCCCAAGCGATCCGGTTCTCGTCGGCCGGTGCCTCATGCCGTTGGCACCGGCAGGTCCAGCCTCTACCGCAACAGATAGAAGCTACAGGGTACACGGCCTCGGGAGATCGCACAATCGGGGAAGTCCCTACCCAGCGCTTCGAAATACCTGAGTGGGAGTCGGCGGGGAGCGGAGGTCGGCCCGTGGGGTGGAGAAGGCTGCTCAGCCGTCCAGCGAGGTCAGCCCTTCGCGGATGGCGTATTTGGTCAGCTCGGCAACGCTGCGGATGTCCAGTTTATGCATGATCCGGCTGCGGTGTGTTTCGATGGTCTTGACGCTGACGCCGAGGCGGGAGGCGATCTGCTTGGTCGCCTTGCCCTCGGCCAGGAGCTGAAGC
>JAUVVP010000332.1 GCA_030604585.1 Planctomycetota bacterium
CTTTGATCGCCCGCCCTGAGCGCACGGCATCGAGCGCTTCGTTTGCCTCGTCCAGGCCGAAGGTGTGGGTTATCAGTTGCTCCCAGTGGAACCGGTCGTTGTAGCGCTCCTGGATGAGCACTGCCCGGTGCAGGTGCGAGTAGTCAATGCCCCACACGCCGCGGATGTCCAGGTGCTTCTTGTTGATCTGAAGGTGGGGGTTGATCTGGATGGGGCCGTGGTCCGTGTACTGTCCCACGATCGTGTAGGCGCCGTTGTCCCTTACCAGGTCGAGGCCTTCGGCGACGGCGGCCGGATTGCCCGTGGCCTCGACGGCTACGTCGGCGCCGCGGCCGTAGGTGGCCTGCATCACCGCGTCGCGCCGCTCCTGGATGGTAGTGGCCTCCAGGTCCAGGCAGAGGTCCGCGCCCATGCGGCTGGCTGCTTCGAGCCGGTTGTGCGGCGCCCCGATGACGATGACCCTGTAAGCGCCGCGCAGCCTGCTCAGTGCGGCGGCGCTCAGGCCGACCGGCCCGGCGCCCTGGACCAGCACAGTCTGGCCGAGCAGGATGTCCGACCTTTCCACCGCGTGGAGGGCGGTCGGCAGGCCGCACCCGCCTCCGATGACCGTCTCGGCGGAAAGGGCTTCGGGAAGGCGTACGATGCGCACGCCGGGCTTCAGGTAAACGTACTCGCTCCAGCCTCCCAACAGCCCTTCCTCGGCGCCGTACGTGATGCCGTACACCTTGCGCCGCGGACAGCGCGTGCTCGCCCGGGCAACGAGGCAGTACCAGCACTCGCCGCAGGTGGCGTGCACGTCAAGGAAAGTAACGGTCTGGCCGGCACGAAGGCGCTCCCCCTGCACGTCCCGCAAGTCGCCGCGCAACTCCTCTATGACGCCGACGGTGGCGTGGCCGGGGATGAGAGGGTAGGGCGTCTCGGGCAGCAGGCCTTGCTGAAGGTAGAGGTCGGTCCCGCAGACTTCGCTGAAAAGGGTGCGCAGCAAGGCGGCGCCTTCCTCGAGTTCCGGCCGTGCGTACTCCCGCACCTCCACGGGCCGGTTGGGCGCGGGTATCGTCGCTGCTCGGACCAAGACGCGCCTCCCTATCCGAGGGCCACGAAGTGGTGCAGGACGGCCAGGAACAGCATTCCGGCAACGAGGAAGGCCGTGTTCTGCACGGCTTTCTCCTCGCGGATCTCCGGCACGATATCACAGGCGGCTATGTAGAGGAACGACCCGGCTACCACGGCGAGCACGGCGCCCATGAAGGCGGGCTCCAGGGCCGGAAGTAACGTTACGCCGACCAGCGCGCCGGCCGGCGTAGCCAGCGCAACGGCCAGCGCCAGGGCCATTGCCTTGCGCTCGTCGATCCTCTGGAGCAACAGCGAGAAAGTCGTAACGCCCTCGGGCAGCTCATGCGCGACCACGGCCAGCGCCGTCACCAAGCCGAGCTTCGGACCCGTGGCGAAGCCCACCGCGATTATCAGCCCGTCCAGCAGCGAATGGAAGAACAGCCCCCAGAAGAATACCATGCCCCGGGCGGCCAGTCGGCGCCGCTCGGGGTAATGCACCTCGGCCCCGGAGTGCATGACCAGGAAGGCTTCGAGTATGAGGAATGCCGTGAAACCCGCCAGGACGTAGAGCGGCGCATGTTCGTTCGCTTCGAGCGAGCGGGGGAGCAGGACCGATACCGCTGCCGTGAGGATGAGGCCGGCGGCGAACGAGTTGATGTAGTGGCTGTAACGCAGCGCCTGCTCATGCCACAGCCTTATCAGCAGTATGCCCACGACCGTGACCGCGCCCGCAAGGCCGCCGAAAAGGACCGGCTGCCACATCGTCGCCTCCGGTTGATGCGCTCTTGTTGACGGGACCCGTCATTATACCTTCTTCGAAGGCAGATGGCCCGGAGTGCGAACGCGGCTTCAAGTTCGGGGCTGCTTGCCCGACTCGCGCGCCCACGACAGGGCGCAGCGCACGGCGTCCTGCCAGCCGCTGTAGAGCTGCTCCCGTTGCTCCGCGTCCATCTGCGGCTGGAAGGTGCGGTCGGCCTTCCACAAGCCCTTGATCTCCTCCAGGCTCTGCCAGTAACCCACGGCCAGGCCCGCTGCGTAAGCCGCGCCGAGCGCCGTCGTCTCTCCCACAGTCGGCCGCACCACCGGCACGCCGAGCACGTCGCTCTGGAACTGGCACAGGAAGTCGTTCTTGACCGCTCCGCCGTCCACCTTCAGTGCCGCGTCCACGTCCGGCGAGACCGGCGCGTCGGCGTTCATGGCCTCTAGCACGTCGCGGCTCTGGTAGGCAATGGCTTCCAGGGCCGCTCTGACCAGGTGGGCCGACGTTGTGCCGCGCGTCAGGCCCACCACCGTGCCGCGCGCATAAGGATTCCAGTGCGGCGCGCCGAGGCCGGCGAAGGCCGGCACGAAATAGACGCCGCCCGTGTCCTGCACGGACCTGGCCAGCGCCTCGGACTCCGCCGCCGAACTGATGATCTTCAGCCCGTCCCTGAGCCACTGGACCGCTGCGCCCGTTATGAACACCGAGCCCTCCAGCGCGTAGCACGCGGGCCGGTCCGCCAGGCGATAGGCGACCGTGGTCAGCAAGCCGTGCCGGCTCGCCACCGGCCCGTCGCCTGTGTTGCGGAGCAGGAAGGAACCCGTCCCGTAGGTGTTCTTCGTGTCGCCGACGGCAAAGCCGGCCTGGCCGAACAGGGCGGCCTGTTGGTCCCCCAGAACGCCCGCTACCGGGACTTCGTTCGCCGCCCCCGCCAGGCCCTCGGGCCGGCGTTTCAGGTCAAAGGCGCCGTAGACCTCGCAGCTCGAGCGGACGGCGGGCAGCATCCGTCGCGGCACGCCGAACAGCTCCAGCAGCTCCTCGTCCCAATCCAACGTGTGCAGGTTGAGAAGCATCGTGCGCGAGGCGTTGGTGGCGTCGGTGGAGTGCACGCCTGTCATCTTCCAGATGAGCCAGGCGTCGATGGTCCCGAAGAGCGCCTCTCCCCGTTCGGCGCGCTCGCGCAGGCCCGACACGTTCCGGAGGAGCCATTCCAGCTTGGTGGCGGAGAAGTAGGGGTCCGGCGGCAGGCCGGTCTTTGCACGCAGGCGCTCGGTCCAGCCGTCCCGTGCCAACTGGCTGCATCGGTCGGCGGTGCGCCGGTCCTGCCACACGATGGCATTGCAGATCGCCCGGCCGCTGCGGGCGTCCCAAACCACGGTCGTCTCGCGCTGATTGGTCACTCCGATCGCGGCTATCTGTTCGGCGCCGATGCCCGACGTCGAGAGCGCCTCGGCGACGACGGCGAGCGTGTTCTGCCATATCTCTTCCGGATCATGCTCGACCCACCCGGGCTGCGGGTAGATCTGGCGGTGTTCGCGATACGCCCTGGCGACCGGCTCCCCGGAGTGGTCGAACACCATGAAGCGGGTGCCCGTCGTTCCCTGGTCTATCGCGCCGATGTAAGTCGTTTTAGACACGGACATGATCCCCGGCGTGTTATGACAGTTGTCTCACACTGCGGAATGGCCTGCCACTGCAGGCAGCAACGGCATGGGAGAAGCGACAGTGTTCAGGAAAGCGATGTAGCTCGGGTGCCGTTCGCCGGGCCCAACAGCGGCGCGTCTGCTGTCGTTATCCGCCCGGCGCCTTCCTGCCCAACACCGCCCGCGCCCGTAGGCCCTGGTCCTCGAACGTGACCCCGAAGTTGCCTGACAGAACCCTCAAGGCCGCCTGAGGCCATGCCGGGCCTTCTTTCGGCTCGGCTGGATGTCCGTAGGCGCTGGATATCATAGTCTGCCACTGCTCGTTCCAGACGTAAGTGCCACCCCCGGGGCAGACCAGGCGCGTCTTCCACAC
>JAUVVP010000070.1 GCA_030604585.1 Planctomycetota bacterium
CACCCGCGGAGTTCCTCGCCAAGATGGGCATCGTAGGAGAGGAGGCCGATCAACTGGTCGCCGTCGCCTCCATTAAGAGCGCCGGGAGCAGCGGATGACGCCGCGCATGCCAATCCCCAATCTGCGACCCGAAGTCCGCAATGACGAGGTCCTGCGGGCGGAGGGCCTCGTCAAGGACTACCGCATCGGGCGGCTTGCTCTGCGGGTTCTGCACGGCGTGACGATGGAGGTCAGGCGGGGGGAGCTGCTCAGCATCGTGGGGCCCAGCGGCGCCGGCAAGAGCACGCTGCTGCACCTGCTGGGCATGCTCGACACGCCCACCGAGGGCAAGGTGCTGCACGGCGAGCTGGACCTTGCCCGGCTCTCGGGCGCGCAGCAGGCCCACTGGCGCAACCGGCTGTTCGGGTTCGTCTTCCAGTTCTACCACCTGCTGCCGGACTTCACCGCTCTGGAGAACGTGGCCATGCCGGCGCTGGTGGGCGCCGGCCTGCTGGGCTGGCGGGGGGCCAGGAAGGAGGCGCTGCGCAAGGCCCGGCGCGTGCTGGAGCTGGTGAAGCTGACGGACCGGGCGGGCCATCGGCCGGCCCAGCTCTCCGGAGGGGAGAGGCAGCGGGTGGCCATCGGCCGCGCCCTGATCAACCAACCCGAGGTGCTGCTCTGCGACGAACCGACCGGCAACCTCGACACCGACACCGGCAAGCGCATCCTCGAGCTGCTCGGCGACATCAGGGCGCAGACCGGCTGCACGCTGGTGATCGTGACCCACGACGAGCGCGTCGCGGCCATGGGTGACCGGGTCATTCACCTGGTGGACGGCCGCATCAGCGACTGAGAAGGGCCCACCGGCAGCAGCCGAAAAAAGGTTGCAAGCAAGCCCTTTTCCGTATAGTCTACTGCCCCCGGCGTCGGGGCCGCCCGAAGGCCCGCGTGGACTGCCTGTGAGGCGTGCTTGACGAGGAGCCGAAGGAGATTGCGTTGGGGCTGAAAGTCTACATCAACGGCGAGCTCTACGAGACGGAGGATGCGCGTATCTCCGTCTACGACCACGGCCTGCTCTACGGAGACGGGGTCTTCGAGGGAATCCGGGTCTATAACGGCAAGATCTTCCGATGCAAGGAGCACATAGATCGCCTCTTCGCCTCGGCCCGGGCAATCGCCCTGGAGATGCCCATGACCAGGGACGAAGTGGCCGAGGCCATGCGCCACACCCTCGATGCCAACGGCCTGACGGACGCCTACATCCGATTGCTGGTAACGCGCGGCATTGGCACCCTCGGGCTGGACCCCTACGAGTGCACCAACCCCCAGGTCATCATCATCACGGACAGCCTCGCCTTGTATCCCCCGGAATACTACGAGAAGGGACTGGAACTGGTGACGGTCCCGACGGTGCGCAACCACCCGAACGCCGTCAACCCGCGCATCAAGTCCATGAACTACCTGAACAACATCCTGGCGAAGATAGAGTGCCTCCAGGCCGGCGTGACCGAGGCCGTCATGCTGAACAAGGAAGGCTACGTGGCCGAGTGCACCGGCGACAACATCTTCATCGTCAAGGACGGCAAGCTGTTGACCCCGCCGGCGCACGCGGGCATCCTGGAGGGCATCACCCGCGGGGTGGTGATGGAGCTTGCCCGGGAAGCGGGCATCGAGGCCCTGGAGAAGGACATGACCCGCTTCGACCTGTACGTGGCCGACGAGTGCTTCCTGACCGGCACGGCCGCCGAGATCATTCCGGTCGTGCGCATTGACAGCCGCGACATCGGCGACGGCAAACCGGGTCCGACAACTCTGAAGCTGCTGGAGATGTTCCGCGACCGGACCACCAACGCCACCGGCTGAAGGGGCCGGTCCTGCTGCAATCGTCGAACCTCTAACCGCTGAAGGAGTCCACAGGATGTACCGATCATTTGGAGGCGGCGCAATCGGCGTGAACGTCAGCTTCGAGGAAGGAGTAGAACTCGCCGCGCACTTCGGGTTCGAAGGCATAAGCCTCGACGCCGGCTACGCGATGGAAAGCGGGCCCGAGACCGTGGTGCAGATGCTGGACGACAGGAGCCTGATCCCGGGCGGATGGGGGCTGCCGGTCACGCTGTTGGGGCCGGAAGAGGGGTTCAGGGCGGCGCTGGAGAAGCTGCCCGCCGTGGCCGACGTATGCTCCCGGGCCGGGGACCTGCGCTGCGCCACCTGGGTGCCGCCTGCCTCGGAGGAGACGCCCTACGAGGAGACGTTCGAACTGCTGCGCGGCCGCGTGCAGGACGTGGCCGGCATCCTGAAGCAGTACGAGGTGCGGTTCGGCCTGGAGTTCATCGGACCGCAGACACTCCGGGCCGGCAAGAAACACGAGTTCATCCACACGATGGACGGCATGCTGGAGCTTTGCAGGGCCGTTGGCACGGGCAACGTCGGCCTGCTGCTGGACTGCTGGCACCTCTACACCAGCGGCGGCAGCATGGACGACGTGCTGAAACTGAGCGACGCCGACGTTGTCGTGGTGCACATCAACGATGCGCCCGAGGGCGTCGCGCTCCATGAGCAGGTGGACAACGTGCGAAGGCTGCCCGGCGAGACCGGCGTCATTGACGTGCCGCGTTTCCTGCAATGCCTCAAGCAGATCGGCTACACGGGGCCCGTGATGGCCGAGCCCTTCAGCGAACGATTGAGCCGGATGGAGCCCGAAGAGGCCGTCCGCACGGCGAAGGACGCCATAGACAGCGTCTGGCCCGATTGAGGTGTCGCGCCCCGAGCCGCCCTGGGCGCGACAACCTGCGGCGGGACTTCGCCTCACACAGTGCCCCCGGGAGAAACGCACATGCCTGCACCCGTCCACCAGAAGAGCTTCGTGTTGACCGTGGCGGAATCCAAACGGCTCATCGCCCGGGCGCTCAGGCGCCATCCCACCGTCACCAAGGCCCGCAACCAGGGCATCGTGGCGGTCGCCAAGGGAAGCACCAACAGCTACGTGGTGGAAGAGCTGACGGGGGAAGGCATCCACAAGCCGGACTACTGCATGGGCGTGACCAAGCCTGCCCGCGGCGCCGAAGGCGCCCAGACGGCGGCCAAGCTGCCCGACCTCGTCCTTCGCAAAGGGGAGAGGCAGGAGGGCGTGGCCGCCATCGAGATCGTTTCGGAAATGGGCCCCGGCGACGTCTTCATCAAGGGCGCCAACGCCGTCAACTACGACAGGGGGCAGGCGGGCATACTCATCGGCCATCCGACCGGCGGAACCATCGGGGCGGCGCTCGGCACGCTCGTCTCCCGGCGCGTCATGCTTCTCATACCCGTCGGCTTGGAGAAGAACATCCCCGGCGACCTGCACGAACTCCACCGCCGGGTGGCGGACGTGGGGCCGAACGGCTCCGGGCCGACGCTCTGGCCGATTGACGGGCAGATATTCACCGAGATAGAGGCGGTGCAACTGCTGAGCGGAGCGCGTGCCGCTCTCATCGCAGCGGGCGGCATCGCCGGCGCCGAAGGCAGCGTGCGGCTGTCCGTCTGGGGCGCGGCCGATCAGTTGGACCGCGCCGAAGCGGCCATTGAGGACATCCTGGGCGAACCGCCCTTCATCGCCCCGTGAGCCCTGACCATCGTGCCCCTGACCGCAGCCAGGGCTACCATCTTGGGCGGGCCGGATCCCACGCGCTGACGGACCGGGAAGAACGGGAGGAACGGGAATGGACCGGCGAGGCTTTCTCAAGGCTTCTCTGGCGTCGGCCGTGGGGCTGTTGGCCCACGGCAGAGGGGCCCACAGTCAGGAATCGGCGCCGGGAGATCAAGCAGTTGAAGCAGCCGATGGGCCATCATTCGCCTTCTGCGTGGTGGCCGACCCCCACTGCTCCGAGGGACCCAAGGCCGGTCTCGAACACCTGGGCAACGGCGTGGACAAGTTCTTCGCCTGCGTGGCGCAGATGGAGAAGCTCCGGGCAAAGGAACGGCCCGACTTCATGCTCGTCGTCGGCGACGTCCACCTGTGGGAACTGCGCAAGCACCTGGACAGGGTCAGCATCCCGATGCACGTCATCGCGGGGAACCACGAGTCCGGCGGCGCCAAGAAGGAGATGCGCGAGCTCTTTCCCGGCGACTTCAAGAAGGGCGGCAGGGAGGCCGACTACTACTCCTTCGTGCATAGAGGGGTGCGCTTCATCGCCGTCTGTGACGCCGGCAGTGGCGGCGACCACATCGGACAGCTCTGCTCGGAGGACTTCGGGCCCCGCGGACAGTGCGAATGGCTCGAACGGGAACTCGCCGCTCCCGAGCGCAACAAGGTCCTCTTCGCGCACATACCCCCCGAACCGCAGGGCCGCGACAGGAACATGTACCTCTCCCGCAACGACTCGCGCTACTTCAACGCGCTCATGGCGAAGGCCGGGCCTGACGTCGCCTTCTTCGGCCATCTGCACCTGGAGACAACCGAGCGCAGGATCGGCCGCACACGCAGCATTACGCTGCGTTCCTGCTGTTGGAACTCCCAGCGGGCCCCGCTCGGCTTCATGGTCGTCAGGGCGACGCCGGAGGGCATCGCTACCCGCGAGGTCATCACCGGCGTCTATGAGTAGCGAGATTGACTCGGCCTTTTGGAACAACAAAGGTCCGACGGCAAGTCGGGCAGCACGAGGGCGAAAATGGAATGGCTGCTCCTTCTCGTGGTCGCTGTTCAGGGAGGTCAAATGATGGCAGGCAATCAGCCGGTCGAGTTCGAGCACGCGGTCATTGACGCCGAAGGGCCGGGCGACCCGCACGTCAAGGCCGCCGGAGACGTCAACGGGGACGGCTTTGCCGACCTGGTGGTTGCCAGCAGCAACGGCGGCCCCCTGGTCTGGTACGAATATCCGGGCTGGACGCAGCACGTAATAGCCCCCTCGGGGAAGTGGAGCACCGACGCGAAACTTGCCGACATGGACGGCGACGGCGACCTGGACCTCGTCATCTCGGAATGGTATACGCACAACCGCATGGAGTGGTACGAGAACCCGCTGCCGGACGGCGACCCGGCGGCCGATCCCTGGAAGCTGCACGTTATCGGCAACCGCCGCGCCCACGACATAACGGTCGGCGACGTTGACGGCGACGGGCTTCTCGAACTCGTCACCCGGTCCCAAGGCGATGAAGGAGACGAGATCGTCATCTGGAAACAGACCGACGCAGCCTCCTGGACGAAGCGGCTGCTGCCTTGCCCGCGCGGTGAGGGCCTCGCGCTCGGGGACATCAGTGGGGACGGCCGCCTTGACGTCGTCATCGGCGGCCGCTGGTATGAGGCGCCGGCGGATATCTTGCGCGACCCCTGGCAGGAGCACGTCTTCGCCGATTGGCCCCCGGACGCCGTCGTCAGAGTGGCCGACATGAACAAGGACGGGCGGCGGGACGTGGTGCTCACGCGCTCGGAAGGGCCCTACAGGCTCTCGTGGTTCGAGGCGCCGCCCGACCCACGGGACGGCGAGTGGACGGAGCACGTGGTGGACGACTCGGTGGACTTCGCCCACAGCCTGGTGGTCTGTGACATGGACGGCGACGGCGAACCGGACATCGTGACGGCGGAGATGCATCAGTCGGCCCGCCGGCGCGTGCTGGTCTACTTCAACGGGGGAGACGCCGCCAACTGGACGCGGCAGGTCGTTGCCGTCACCGGTTCGCACAACCTATGCGTCGCCGACATCGGCAACACGGGCGCGCCGGACATCATGGGGACGAACTGGAGCGGCGACTATCAGCCCGTCGAGCTGTGGCGGCAGGTCCCGCCCGCCGGGCCGTGAACGTGCCCGGCCGCCGCCTGCTTTCAGGCGGTCCTGATGACGTGGCTGCCCGAGGGGACATCGAGCACGGTCCGTTCGCCTTCAGCAACGGCTTCGGCTGGTTCTCCATTCACCGTCACAGCGGCGCCCGCCCTGGCAACCGGCGGCAGCGAGACCCGGCCCGAGCAGCCCTCTGGCAGATCGAGTTCCAGCCGGAACTCGGCGGCGTTCTTCGACCAGTTCACGCGCACGCCGCCGTGCGGCGTGGGCACCTCGCCGGCGGCCCAAGTTAGGTCGCCGGGACGGGGTTCCACCAGGACGCGCGAGAAGCCCGGCTCGAGCGGACGCACGCCCAGCACGTAGGCCGGCAGCACGTAGGTCGGCGCCGCCGCCCAGCCGTGGCATAAGCTGGTGCCGCGAGCGGGCACGACGCCCGCGGGCCAGTCCAGGCTGAAGAACTCCCAGTAGGTCGTCGCCCCGCGGCCCAGCATCTCGCCCCAGTAGGTGCGGATGAAGTCCAGCGCGCGCCGGTCCTGGCCGTACTTGTAGAGCCCTTCCAGCAAGAACAGCCCGTGGAACGGCACGTTGATGCGGCTTACGGCGGGCGTGAACATCTGCCGCACCACCTCCTGGCCCCGGCCCCAGTCCCGTATGCCCGACCAGAGCAGCAGCGCGTTGTGGCACTGCCCGGAGTGGCCGGCCTCGCCCGGCCGGGTCGAGCCGATGCAGAGGCCGGTCCCGTCGTCTACGAGGCGCTCCAGCAGGGCATGGGCCATTGCGTCGGCGGCTGCGGCGTATCGGCGGGCTTCGTCCTCCTTGCCCACCTTCTCGGCTGCCTCGGCGCTGCGCCGCAGCAGGACGTAGAAGGGGAAGTTGCTCCACGCCTCGCAGGAGTCCTTCTCGGCCGCCATCCAGGCCTGAAACGGGTCGCTGTCGGCATCGTCGCTTGCCGGCCGCCGGGCCGGCCGGCCGATCAGGCCCGCCTCGTTCCGCGTCTGCCCGATGGCCCATTCGAGCAGGCGCCGCAGGTTCGGCCAAAGCTCGTCCAGCAGGTCCCTCTCGCCCGTGAAGCCGAAGTGGTCCAGGAGCGCGAGGCCCCAGTAGGCCGACCAGGCCGGATAGAAGCCGTCGCAGCCACTGTAAGGCCCATAGGGCGGCAGCGCTCCCCCCTCGTACTGGATGGCCGCCATCTGCCGCAGGCACTTGCGGTTCATGCGCGGGTCGCCGAAGGCGTAATGGGCGATCAGGTTCTCCGCGAACATGTCGCCGCCGTAGAGCGTGCGCTCCCGCCACGGGCAGTCCACGAAGTGGTCCAGCATGCTCATACGCATCGTGTAGCGGCCCACCTCCCAGATGCGGTTCAGCAGGGGGTCGGAGCATGCGAACGCGCCCTTGTGCTCGACCGGGTAAGTGTCCATCTTCATCGAAACTTCGGCGACCTCGACCCAGGCCGGCGTCCGGCGGAACAGCAGCTTAACGTAGCGGAACGTGCGCCGGTTGTAGGGCTGAAGCACCTGCCGGCCGCCCTTGAGGACGAAGGTGTCAACGCGCGTCAGGTAGAGGTCCTCCCCGTAGAGGACGTCAATGACCCCGCCGGCGCTATCGGCGATGGTGATCTCCGGGTAGCCCGTGACGTCCCGGCCGAAATCGAGGATCAGCGACGGGTCGAAGTCATCGTGCGTCTTCCGGACGCGGGTCACCCTGTCCGCCCTTGCATGGGGACTGCCCGGCACCAGGCTCCACTCGTCGTAGACCTCCCAGTCGTCCCGCCAGGAGTAGGTCACGCTGGCGCTTTCCCAGTAGGCGTTGACGGGGTAGACGCGCTCGCCGCCCAGGAACGGTATCTCGCGGGGTATCAGCCGGGTCCAGGGCTCGACCGGCGGCCCGCCGAGG
>JAUVVP010000161.1 GCA_030604585.1 Planctomycetota bacterium
CCTCTCGGCCGGCCTCATGGGCGACCACCAGGCCAAGAGCTACGCCGAACGCAGCCAGTATGACAAGAAACTGGGCATAGTGGTTGCCGGGCCGCCAGAACAAGAAGCCCATCGCCAGCACGGCCAGCATGCCCGCCACTGCCCCGACGGCTGCGTGGAGCCTGACGGCGGCCAGCTCTGCCATGCTCGTCGCTGCCGGATGCGTGCCGCCCAACAGCCCGGCATAGATGCGCCTGAACAGCATGACCCCTCCCACGAGCATAGAGCGCCCGCCGGGCAGGGCCGCCAGACGATTGAGCCGCTCCGCAGCGGCCGGAAGGCCCGAGAACAGCTTGCGCGCCATCTCCAGCGTGTCGGGCAGGTAAGCCACCTCACTGTAATGGGCGGCAATGCCCTCGACGAAGTCCCTGCGCTCTTCCGGAGGCGGCAGTTCGTCCCAGCGCGCCCCGGCTGCCTCCGCTCCCAGGCTGTCGCGGAGCAGGCGATAGCGCTCCAGGCCCATCAGGCCGGAAACGGCGGCCAGCGACCGAACGGCCCCGTCGTCGGCCACGACCTTGGCCGCAACGGCGTCGCCGGCGTGCATGCTCTCTCGTTCGAACCTGCTGACCAGCAGCAGCAAGCCGAAGAAGACCAGGGCCAGCGCCCCCGTCCAGATGGATACGAAGAAGAGGACCGCAATGACCGCGCAGATGCCCGCCAGCACGGCCATGGCAGTAACGTGCGCAACCACCAGCCGAGCGCGGGAACTCAAGCGAGGCACGCGCAGCAACCGCTCAAAAAACCTGCCAACCAAGCTCAGCAACCGGACCGGGACGGCAAGCAGCGTCCGGAAGTCGGAATCGCCCGTGTAAACGCCGGCCAGGTTCACCGCCACGAACGCCTTCATCTCCTGGTCGCTCAAGCGCGCGTTCGCCAGCCAGATTCCCGGAAGGTGTAGGGTCGCCCTGAGTGAGAAGAAGCTGTAGGCGCGGCACTGCTCGTCCGCCCGCTTGCTCATCCGCACACGGGGCGTCGGCAGCTCCAGGCGCTCGCAGACCCAGCCCAGGGCGGCGCTCAATTGCTGATCGCTGGTGTG
This sequence comes from Planctomycetota bacterium, assembly GCA_030604585.1. Classification (GTDB taxonomy): domain Bacteria; phylum Planctomycetota; class Brocadiia; order SM23-32; family SM23-32; genus JAUVVP01. The sequence continues at coordinate 1,076 of JAUVVP010000161.1, forward strand.
TGTGGCCTCCCCCTCCTTGCTCGCACGGCCCGCGCCCAGCGCATAGTATCCCAATCCGACCGACAACAGCACCAGCGCCGCCATGGCTGCCGTGGCTCCGGCGGCGGCAATCCAGCCCGCGCCGGCCCAACTCGCCAGGGCTCTATGCACGACCTGATGCAGGCACACGGCGAAGAAAGCGTAGGCCAACAGGCTCAGAACGGCGAACGCCTTTGCCCGCACGTTGTGGGCCGTCACGGGCAGTTCGTGCGGTTCTATGACGGGCGGCCGGACCAGGCGCTCCTGGACCGGTTCGGCGGCCTCGGCCAGCGGCCCTTCTTCGGCCAGCGCCTCGTCCAGGCTCTGCTCCACCGGCGCCATGAAGGAGTCCTTCTCCGCCTGCGGGCCGGCCAGTATGCTGTCGAGGTCCCGTATCAGGTCGCCGTAGCTCTGGTAGCGGCTCTGGGGCTCCTTGGCCATCGCCCGCGTGATAATGTCGCAGAGGGCCTCGGGCAGGTCGGGCATCCTCTGCTGCGGCGGGATAAGCGGCTCGTTAAGGTGCATCGTCATGATCTCGAACGGCGTGGGCGCCTCGAACGGCACCGTGCCGGTCAGCATGTGGTACAACGTGGCGCCCAGGGAGTATATGTCGGAGCGGAAGTCCACGTCGCCGGGCTGCCTCACCTGCTCCGGACTCATGTAATACGGAGTGCCCAGCACGTCCCCGTCTGCCGTGGCGGAGCCTGCGCCGGGCACGACCTCTTTGGCCAGGCCAAGGTCGGCAATGCGCGCATTGCCTCCCTTGTCGATCATTATGTTCTCGGGTTTCACATCCCTGTGGATAATGCCCTTGGCGGTGGCGTAGTTCAGTCCGTCGGCCACTTCGCGGATGATCTGCACGGTCGTCTGCACGTCGAATCCGCCGCCGCTTTCCATTCTGTCCTTGCAGCTTTCGCCGTCGATGTACTCCAGCACCAGGTAGTAGGAGTCTTCGGTCTCGCCGCAGTCGTAGACCCGCACCATGTTCGGGTGAGTGAGCTGGGCGGCGATGCGGGCCTCACGCATGAAGCGCTCGGAGAACAACTGCTCGTCGCTGTCCCCCTCCTTCTTCATGACCTTGATGGCGACCGGGATCTGGAGCCCCACATGCCAGGCCAGGTAGACGATGGATCGTGCTCCCCGGCCGATCTCCCGCTCGATCACGCACTTGCCGTATCGTTGCGTTTCCTGTTGGTTTGCCACGGCGTCTCAAACCTCGATGGCACCCGTTTTGCGACACCCCCCCTGCGGTGCAAACTGTGCGCCACATTCGTGCAGCACTTCGTAGAGGTCATTGTAGCGGGCCGCCGCCCCCGAACTAAAGCGTTTTCGGCCTGCGGCCCCGCGGGGGCAAAGCCAGTCTTGACAATGCCCTCCGACATCGCATACAACCTGTCGTGGAGACGCAACTCACTAAGGAACTGAAACTTAGGTGATCTTCGCACATGCCTTGCCAGGGCCTGTGCGGCGCGCGCCTGTCACCTTATCCCGGGAAGGCAAGCCGATGGCAAAGGCAACTTACCTGCTTAGAAAAGCCGGAGAGCTGGTCAGAGAAAGAAGATACCAGGACGCTGTCGAGGTGTATCTACAGGCGACGGAGACCGATCCGGCCGATTCGCGAGCCTGGTTCGGCCTCGGCGTCTGCCTTTACAAGGTGGACAACCTCGAGGTGGCCCACATCGCCCTTGAAAGGGCACAGAAGATGGGCTACCCGCGCGCGGAGGAGGCACTGGCGCGCGTGGAGACCGCCGAGCGGCGCCGTGCGGCCGAAGGAAAGGGCGCCAAGGGCACCATAGCCCCGGATGAGGCCCAGCAGCGGGCCGCCCGCAGGCCGGCAGCCCTGCGCGAGCCCCCTCCGCGGCCCGCCGTCCGCCCCGACGGGGAGAAGATAAACCTGGACCGCTACCTGCGCGTCATGCTCATAGAGAACATCGAGACCGACCGCCAGGCCATTGCCCAGGCCATCGAGGGGACGATCAAGGACGCCGAGGTAGCCTCCGTCGAGTACGGCCTCTCCACCTCCCAGACGATGAGCGGCTCGGTGCACTACGACGCAGCCATTCTGGACTGGGACACCGCGCCCGACGCGGCGGCCGGCCTGATCCAGATCCTCAAGATAAAGCGCCCCTCCCTTCAGGTGATCTGCCTGACCGAAGATTGGGACCCCGAGTCGGCCGTGGAGATCCTGGAGGCGGGAGCCGATTACTACCTGGTGAAGCAGCCGCATTTCGCCAGCTCCATTCCCCTCATCCTGGCGCAGTCGGCCCGAAGGGACGGCGCCATCCTCCGCGAGCGAGATAAGCAGGCCGGGGAAGGGCCGGCAACCGTCTGGCCCGAGGCCCTCGACGCCCTCGGCGCGCCCATCATACTCGTGGACGCGGACCTGACCATACTCCAGGCCAACCAGGCCGCCATGAAACAGTTCAAGAGGGGTGAGGACGAGTTCATCGGGCGGCCGTACTGCGCCGTCTTCTACGGCAAGGAGGAGCCTCCGGACGCCTGCCCGGTGCTGCAGGTGCTTGAGAAAGGCGAACCCGCCACCGACAAGATCCGCCATGAAATGCTGGAGAAGACCTTCACCGTCGAGGCCTGGCCCGTCTCTTCCTACGCCGGCAAGGTCTCCGGCGCCATCGCTTTGCTCCACGAGGAAGGCGCCGAGGAACAGGCCGTCGAGGAACTAAGGACCCGCGAGTGGCTCTACCGCAACCTGACCGAACGGGCCAACGCCGGCGTCGTCATGGTCGGCCCGGACGGCAAGGTGCAGTACGCCAACCAGGGCCTCTGCGCCATGCTGGACCAGACCGAGCACGAACTGCTGGGCCAGCCCATCGAGAACATCCTGCCGCCGCAAGACCAGGAGTCCCTGCGCGAGTGCCTCCAGGCCGCCGTCGAACGGGGAGAGTCCAGCGCGCGCCTCCTGCTCCAACGCGCCGAGGGCACCACCTTCCCGGCCGAGGCCCGCGTCGCCTCCTTCTCCACCGCTGAGGGCACCTACCTGATCCTGACCATCATCGGCGTGGCAGAGCTGGAGCAGGCGGAGCAGAAACTCTGGACCGAGGCGCACAAGTTCGCCATGGTGCTCGACGAGGGCGTGGACAAGCTCGAGTGCGGCGTGGTCGTGCTCGACGACCAGGGCCGCGTCACGTGGACCAACAGCCTGGCCGCCGAACTCCTCGCCTGCGAGAAGGAGGAGCTGACCGGCGGCAGCTACATGGAACTGCTGGCCGAGGGCCTGCCCGGCCGCGCGGAAGATGCCGAGAGCTTCCTGGACGCCCTCACCGGGGCCCACCAAAGGGGTGAGGCCCTGGCAGGGCACGCGCTCCGGCTCGACGCCGGGGCCCCCCTCGCATACTGGAGCACTCCCATCAGCGGTGGCTCGTCGTTGGTGAGCCGGGTGGAACACTTCTATCCGGCCACCGAGGTGATCCGGCCCGCCATGGACCTGCCGGCCGGCCAGGAGACGCTGGCCGGCGTCGCCGCTGCGGCGTCCGAAATGCTCTTCACTGCCGACTCCGAAGGCAGGATCACCTGGTGCAATCCGGCCGCCCCGGCCACGGCGGGCTACACCGAGGCCCAGCTTCAAGGCATGGCGCTGCCGGACCTGGTGGACCCCGAGGCGCGCGACACACTGCGCGGGCTGCTCCAGACGGCCCTCGAGCGGGACCAGCAGGTGCAGCGGCAAGAGGTGCTCATGGCTCGGGGCGACGGCAAGCGCTACTGGGCGGAGCTGTCCCTGGTGGCCATCCAGGACCGACACAACGGTTCCACGCAGGTGCAGGGCGTCCTGCGGGACGTCACGGAGCACAAGATGACCGAGGCCATCCGCGCCATTGTGAGCGGCGACAGCCCGCTGTGAGGCAGCCGCCGCGGCCCCGGCGCAGCGCGCCCCCGGCGCAGCGCGCCCCCGGCGCAGCGCGCCGCTTCGTGCGCCACGATGGCCGACGCGGAGCCGACAACCCCGGCGGGCAGAACGTGCTGCCGAAGGAACGCATACGCGCCGCTTTCGAGAAGCGACCAACCGACCGGGTGCCGGCCCACCACATCGGCTTCTCGTCACAGGTTGCCTCCTTCGTGCTGGGGCGGGAGGCCTACGTCGGCGGGGGCATCCAGCAATGGCGGGAGGCCTGTGCCCTCTGGGAGGGCGAGGATGCGCATCGGCAGTTCCTCGAGCGCTCGCGCCGGGACGCCTTTGATCTGGCGATGGCGCTCGGGCACGACCTGGTGCGCATGGAGTACTGGCGGATGCCCGCCAGGCCGACCCGGCGAGTGGACGAACGCACTTTCCTGTACGGCGACCCCGACGGGGAGTGGCGGCTCTACAGGTACGACCCTGAGACTGAGCTGTACCAGCTCGCGGCGCAGCACCCCGGCCGAAGCGCCGGCGAAGATATCGCGTGGCTGGAGAGAGCCGTTGCGGCGAGCGAGAAGGCCCTGGAGGGCTTCCGCCCCACGTCAGAGGCCTCCGACTCAACCCGCCAGATGCTCGATACCTACGGGAAGAGACACGCCATAAGGGTCAACGGCGGGGCCCTCTGCATACCCTACGAGCCGGCCGTCTGGCTGGAGGCGACGCTTCTGAGGCCGGACCTGGTGGCGCGGCACCTGGACGTGCAGGCCGAGCGGCTGCTGCGAAGCGTCGGACCCATGGCCGCAGCCGGAGTGGAGTACCTATTCGGCGGGGGCGACATGGCCTCCAACAGCGGCCCCTTGTACTCTCCGCGCA
>JAUVVP010000144.1 GCA_030604585.1 Planctomycetota bacterium
GACTCTCGAGGTGAGGGGGCACCTGGAGCACTACAAGGAGGTGGTCGCGCCGCCGCTGTCCGATGCCGCCACGGTGGAGGATATCGAGAGCTACCCCCATTGGCCCTCGGCCGACCTGTTCGATTACGGGGACATCGAGTCGCAGTGCGACCGCGTCCGCGAGCAGGGGCGCGTCGTTGTGTTCATGGGTGACCGGCTCAATCGCGTCGCGCAACTGAAGCCGGCCATGTACATCCGCGGCGCCGATTGCATCATGCTCGACATGGCCGCCAGTCCGGGAATCGCCCACGCCATCTTCGGCGGGATCAGGGCGTTCTATCTCGAGTACCTGGAACGGATCCTCCGCGCGGCGAACGGGAAGATTGACATCGTGCTGACGGGGGACGATTTCGGCTCGCAGGAGGGCCTGCTGGTGTCGCCGGCGATGTGGACGGACTTCCTGCGCGAAGGATTTGCCGATTACGTCGCCCTTATCCAGGCCCATGGGGCGGTCGCGATGCATCACACGTGCGGCTCGGTCGGCGCGATCATCCCGGCTATGATGGAGTGTGGCCTGGACGTGCTCCAGTCCCTTCAGCCGGAGGCGCGGGGGATGGAGCCGGCGAGGCTGAAGGCCGAGCACGGGGAGCGGCTTGCCTTCCACGGAGGCGTTTCGATCCAGAGGACGCTGCCATACGGGACGCCTGACGACGTGCGCAAAGAGGTCCAGCACCTTGCCGCCGTGATGGGGGAGGGCGGCGGCTACGTCTTCTGCACCGCCCACAACGTCCAGGCCGACACTCCGATGGAGAACGTGCTGGCCCTTATGGGCTCCTACCACACCTGCGGCGCCTACGCTTGAACTGCGCGCTGCGTTCGGCCGGCTGGTTTGTGCGCTCGGGCCGGCCGGGGTTATAATGGCCTTTTTCGGCTCCGCTCGAGCCGGGCGAGGCCCTCTCGTGGAGCGGGCGGCGTGCAACCGACGCAGGAGAATCGAGGTCCATGGTCAAGACTGTGAAGGAACTTCTGGCGGCATTGCCGCGCGAGGCGGCAGCGTTCGACGGCAGCGATTATCCACTTCCCCTTTGCCAGGCGGTGCTGGGCGAAGTTCCGAGTGTGGGGGAAGTGCGCGAACGGCTCGAGAGCACCGATCCCGGCGACGCCGCGCACCTGGGACTGCACGTCGCCATGGCCGCCGAGTGCTGCGAAGCCGGCCAGCCCGACGCGCAGGAGCTGTTCGTCAGCGATGCCGAGCTGCGCGGGTTGGTCTTCTCCGGCGCGAAGTGGCGCGCCGGGTGGGCGTTTCTGCTCGGCGACGCTCTGGAGGGGCTCAAGCCGAAGCTGGAGGCCCGCGAGTTTATCGTCTTTTCCTCGGGACGGCGCGCTACCCATCCGGTCTACTGGCTCCAGATGATGGTGCGCTACGCGATGACCTGGGGGCAGGTCCCGCCGGGCGAAGACCACGAGATGGGGCACTTCCTGGAAGACGACCTGCCGGGCGTATTGATCGTGCGCGGGGCCACGTGCGAGGTCGAGTCCCTCCTGGCGCTGGCGATGATGAAGCTGGGCTGCCCCGCCGTGGTCCCCGAGGACTTCCCGTTCGAGGAAGGTCGCCAGGCCAGGGTCAATGGCGACGAAGAAATCCTGGATGCGATCGCCACGCTGCCGAACCTGCGGGTGCGCGAGGTGGAAGGCGAGAGGATAGCCCTGCCGACGTACTGCGACCCGGCCTACGCGAAGGAGCCCTTCGAGGCCGCGCGCACCATCGGCGGCGACCGGCGGAGCTTCTTCGTGCTGCGTCCGGCCGATGTCGAAGACGGCGTCGAGATGGTCGGGACGCCAGGCGCATCGTTGGGCGTGTTGATCGAGGTGGCGGAGGAGGGCCTCGATCCCGTGGTGTGCGAGTACCTGGAGCGAACGGCGATGGAACTGCCCGGCTACCTGCCCGCCGTCCGGGTCCTCTCGTCCGATCCGTTCACGCTCGGCGTGCGCGCTGGTGGCGAACTCGATCCGGCGCAACTGGCGGGCGTGCTGCGGGCGGGGTTGAAGTGGCACTTTCCCGGGCTGGCCGGCATCCACGTCAAGGTGATCTTCGACGCCGATGCGTTGGACGCCCTGGCGGCGGATGTGGCGGCCTGCCGGAGTGCGCGCTCCCTCGAGATGGAGGGCCAAACCGAGCACACCGTGAGCGACTTCGTTGCCTGCATCGAGTGCCAGTCGTTCTCGCACAGCCACGTGTGCACCGTCACGCCGGACCGTCCGCCGATGTGCGGCCGTGAGCCCGGACAGGTCAAGGCGGCGGCGCTGTTCGGGGCGACGTGGCACCCGTACCGGCGCAGGGGTCTGAAGCCGCGGGAGCTTCGCGAAGTGGTGCCGAAGGGAAGGTGCCTCGACCCGGAACGCGGCGAATACGAGGGGATCAACGAGGCGGCGCGCCGCCTGACGGACGGCGTTATCCAGCGGGTGTTCTTACACAGCCTGAACGATTTCCCGCACAGTTCGTGCGGCTGCTTCCACTACCTGGCGTTCCGCATGGGCGGCCGCGGGATCGGCGTGATGCACCGGGGCTTTGAAGGGCAGGCGCCCAACGGCGAGACGTGGGACTCGCTGGCCAATCGGGCTGGGGGCAAGCAGGCCGACGGTATCACCGGCCTGAGCGCCGGCTACCTGCGCTCCGCCGAGTTCCTGAAAGGCGACGGTGGGCTTGTGGCGGTCGTCTGGGCCCCGGAGAAGGCGGTAGGGGAGTTCCAGGACCTGCTGCCGGAGGGCAAGCTGCCGGCTACGGAGCACGACGCCCGGACGCTGCCCGAGCTGGACCAGTTCCTGAGTTCTCACCCATAGGTGGCGCGCCGCCGCTCAGGCTCGCCTTGCAGAAAAAGGAACCGCCCGGCTCTTGTTCCTGAGCCGAGCGGTTAGCTCCTTCTGTGCCGAACCCAGCAGGTGAGTTCGGCCCTCAACCTGTGGACTTAGTTCTTCTTCCTCTTCTTCTTGGTTGCCTTCTTCTTCTTCTTCTTCTTTGCAGCCTTCTTCTTGGTCGCCTTCTTCCTTACAGCCTTCTTCTTCTTCGCTTTCTTCTTCGCCATTGAGCTTTGCCTTTCCATTGCTATCCCAGGATGCGCGTCTGCATCGAGGGTCCCCCGCGCGTCAGCGCGGAGGACAGACCGTGCTGGACGGCCCGTTGGTTCGCAGACATGACGCCGGTCCAATGGTCAGCTTGACCGGACGCGAAGCGAGATGGTCTTCATGCTCTCCTCGAGTTGCCTCCCTCCTCGAAAGAGTTCGCGAAGCAGAACATAACAAGCCCCCTCTGTCGCACACATACATGACCACTCACCTGCTAATCTTACATACCTTGGCTTGTCGGAGTCAAGACTTTCTTTCGGTTTTCGGCGCGAATCGCTTTTTTCTTCGGATGGTCTGTTCGGGGAATGAGGCGCTTGATCGCGCGCTCGGTAATGAAAGCCGCATGTCAAAGCATCGCCGATCGGCGTTCATGCCTGGCGGAGCGCGGAAGCTTCGGCGCCAACCTGCGCGCTGATGGTGCAACGAGTCGGGCTAACGGATCCGGGTCGGAGTGCGGTGGGTCAGGCGGCGTGTCAGCGACAGCGCTCGAACGCTTCGAGCATGGCCATGACGTTCGCGATGGGCGTGTTGGCCTGGACGTTATGGATGGCGTTGAAGACGAAGCCGCCGCCTTCGGCGAAGATGCTGACGCGGCTTTTCACTTCCTCCCGCACCTCGTCGGGCGTGCCGAAGGGAAGCGTCTTCTGCGTGTCCACCCCGCCACCCCAGAACGCGATGCGCTCGCCGTACGTCCGCTTCAGGTGTTCCGGGTCCATGCCGTCCGCAGAGCACTGGACGGGGTTCAGGACGTCGAATCCGGCCTCCACGAAGTCGCCGATCAGCGGCTCCACCCCGCCGCACGAGTGGATCAAGGTCTTCCACGTCGTGTTTGCGTGCACCCAATCGTTCACCCGTTTGTGGAAGGGCTTGTACAGGTCCTGATAGGCATCGGGCGAGATGAACGGGCCGCGCTGGGTGCCGAAGTCAGCCCCGGAGACGAAGAGCACCGCCACCCGCTCGCCGACCACCCGGTGGACGCGTTCCAGGTTGGCCAGAGCGATGTCACATTGCCCTGCGAATACCTGCGTGACGAAACCCCGGCGCGTGACGGTCGAGACGTACCACTCCTCCACGTCGCGGATGCCCTTCGGGTACTTCAGGAATGGCGCCGGCACCAGGGCGATGTCCCCGAAGCCTGCACTGGCGAACGCGCCGACCAGCGCCAGGTCCGTGTTGGCGTGCAGGTCTGCGGCTTCGGTCTCCAGCCGCGCCAGCTCCTCCTGTGAGACCGGTCCGAACTCTTCCAGATTGTCCTCGACGCGCAGGTCTTCCTCGACGACGGCCGGCTGGCGGATGATCGTGTCGAAGTAGTAACCGCCCGGCGGCATGCGCCCGCTCGGCGGCGCAGCGTGGTCGCCTTCGGGGTACATCAGGATCGAGCCGTCCTGCTCGGGCTCCGTGTTGAAACGGCCGGGCACCAGCACGGGCGTGCCGTCGAACAGACGCCACGGCTTCCAGTCTTTGTTCTCAAAGCCGAACAGGTTCCGGCTGCCGGCGACGCCCGCCGTGTCTATGCCGAGGGCTTCGCGCAGGTCGGCTCCCACCTCGCCGAGCATCTGGTAGGGCTCGACGACCTTGACCGGCTCGCCGGGCGCGTCCAGCCCAAGCTCCTGGCGCAGCCTGTAGAGTATGCCGGCCGCAATGCCCGTTACGACCGTCGCCCCGAAGTCCATGGGGACCTTGTCGGGCTCCCGGTGGGCGAGCGCGGCTCGAACCCTCTCCCTGGCGGTCATCTGCGGCCTCGCTTTCCGGCCGACGCGGGCTGAACGGCAATCGGCGGCCGCATGCTAACGCGGCGTGAGGATCCCTGCAAGGGGGGGACGACGGCCATGTCGGGCGCACGCGGCGGTCACTACAGCACGCATGCTACCATCGAAAGATGGGCCGCCGCGCTGTGATGAAGGTCCCGCACCTGCCGGACGTCCTGCGTGTAGCGGTCGCGTTTTCGGGGGTTCGACCATACCTTGTCCAGGCCGCTTCCCTCGCCGTAGGGCGCGAGTTTCTGCGCCATCTCGGCGTAAGCGGCCGCAGCTTCATCCACGCAGCCGCCGTTGCACAGGGAAGGCAGGAACGCCTTGGCACGCCTGAGGAAGTGCATGGCGGATAGCTGCGTAGTCCGTACCCGGCTCGCGGTTCTTTCGGCGCAGTGCCAGCCGTTGCGGCCGCACGCCGGGCAGAACTGCTCGCGGTCCAGGTGGGCGAGCCAGACGTCGTAAAGCTGGCCGCCGTAGGCGAAGCCGTCGCGTTCAAAGGACCCGACGGCGACGGCGGCACCGAAACGCAGCGCTTCGCGCAATGCCTCGCACCGGGTCAGGCTGCGCTCGGCAGGCCGGAGGATGTACATCGGGCTGGCCGGCCTCGCCTTGCACCGTCCGGCCAAGTGTCCCGGGCTCGACAGTGCAAGCTGTGACGGGTCATCGTGCCAGTCGGTGACGATGCTCCAGCAGGGCCAGGATTCACAGAGGACCACTTCGCCCTTCTTCACGGCGTTGCCGGCATGACGAGCGAAGGCCGCTGACTTCTCCTCGCATCCCGGCCCCGGAGGCGGGGAACGTTCCACAGTGAAGCCGAGCGTGTGGCCGAGGAACTCCATGCGCTCGTTGTTGCCGCGCTCCATCCACCATGACACGCAGGGCTCCCGTTTGCTCCACACGGGCGAGAAGGCGGCGCCCGACAGCCCCGCTACGCACTCGTACGAGACGCGGCCATCCCAATGAGTCACCGCTGCCTGGATGCATGCCGCAAAGGAGTCAACCTCGTGTGCCTTGCCCGGTATGCGAATGGCGCTGATCTTGTTGAGCGACATCGTTCTCGGTGGACGAACGAGGACACTACCGGCCGGATCTGCTGCTGCCTTCACACCCTTCACTATCCTATGCTATCGCATCTGAAGGCTTTTCGCAACTCCGATTCCCGGCCGGCTCAGTGCGTTCGCCC
>JAUVVP010000382.1 GCA_030604585.1 Planctomycetota bacterium
GATCGTGTAGGCGGCGGGCGTCCCGTTCGCCAGGGCCGCCTCGAAGTCCGGCCAGCCCAGCGCCAGGTCGTCCACCCCGGCGATGCGGACCGGCCCCGAGTCCGTCTCCACGACGCGCGATTCGTTGACGAGCAGCTCGACGCCCCAGCCCGCCATCGCCTCCTTCAGCACGGCCGGCCGCACCTTGCACCTGGCCTCCCAGTTGCCGGGGCAGGCAAAGATGCCGTGCCGGCACGCGAACCGGCCGATCAGCCCCTCCAGGGCCGGCCAGAGGCGCTCGCGGCTGATGATGTCGCCCGTCAGGCACAGGAAATCCAGTTGCCGCTCATTCACCGCCTCCACCAGCCGGTCGTGACGACGGCGCAGCATCCGCAGGTGCAGGTCGCTCAACTGGGCGAACCGCAGGGGCGGCCCGCCGGCACGAAGGGAGTCGCTTGTCAGCCTTACTTGCTCGATCCGGAACCCGAGCCGGGCCTGGCCTGCGGCCATACGCGCCCTCTCTTGAGCGTCCTGTCAGAACGGTGAGAAAGGGGGGATGGTCCGGCGATTATATCGAAAGCGCTCGGCGGGTCACAACAAGCGGGCCCGGGGGGCCTGGCACTTTTTCGCTTGGCTTTCTGGGACGGGGCTTCCGCTTGAGGGGGCCGTTGCGCGCATCCTGGCGGGCTCTGGTGAATTCGGCGAAGGCACGATTGCTTTGCCGAATCAGCGGTTCCTATAATCAGGGCTCGGCTTTCGCGTCGTGGAATCCCCCGGAGGTGACGATGCCCCGGCCCACCGTTGCCCGCATCGACCTGGACGCCCTCGCGCACAACGTGGCCGCCATCCGGGGGCTGATCGGGCAGCGGAAGATATGCGCGGCCGTCAAGGCCGACGCTTACGGGCACGGCGCGCCCGTCATCTGTCACGCCCTCAGCGCGGCCGGGGTGGACATGTTCGCGGTCGCCATGACCGAAGAGGCCATGGACCTGAGGGCGGCCGGCATCCGGGAGCCCATCATCCTGCTGACGGCCGTCCCCACCGAGGACATAGACGTCATCCTCGACAACGTCATCACGCCGTGTATCGCCGAAGGGGGCTTTGCCGCCGAGCTTTCGGCCCGGGCCGCCGGCCGGGGGCTGCGGGCGCCGGCCCACGTGAACGTGGACACCGGCATGCACCGGCTCGGGCTGGACTGGCAGACGGCCGCCCCGGCCATCCTGAAGATGAGCAGGCTGGCCGGGCTGCGCGTCACGGGCATATTCAGCCACTTCGCCTGCGCCGACGCCGACGACCTCGCCTTCAGCCGCCAGCAGGTGCGGCGCTTCAGGTCCGTGCTCTCCCAGTTGCGCCGGGCCGGCATGGAGCTGCCCTTCATTCACATGGCCAACAGCAACGGCGTGCTTCGCCTGCCGGAAGCATACTTCGACGGCGTCCGGCCGGGATTGATGCTCTACGGGCTCTGCTCCCGCCAGGACCTGCGCTCGGTCGCCGACCTGAGGCCGGTCCTCTCCATGCGCACCCGCATCTGCCATCGCAAGCGGGTGCCGCGCGGCGAGAAGATCGGCTACGGCCATACCTTCACTACCTGGCGGGACTCCGTCATCGCCACGCTGCCGGTCGGCTATCACGACGGATTCATTCGCCAGTTCTCGAACGTGGGCGAGGTGCTGGTGCGCGGAAGGCGGGCGCCCGTGGTAGGGCGGGTCTGCATGGACCAGACCCTCATAGACGTTACCGACGTGCCCGAGGCGCGCTTGGGGGACGAAGTGGTCATTTACGGCCGACAGCACGAACAGTACGTCAGCGTGGAAGAGATGGCCGCGCGCGTGGAGAGGATTCCCTACGAGTTGACCTGCGCGGTGGGGCGCCGGGTGCGGCGTGAGTTTGTCCTCAACGGGGTGGTTGTGGTAGAAACTCCTTTCCGCTCGGTAGTGCCGGATGCGGCACTGGGCAGGATCCTCCGCACGTCCGCCTCCTCCTCCGATGCAGGCTCTGATCAAAAGCCTCTTGAACGCGGAGCGGCTTGACCTGGCCGCTGCGTCGGCCGGCGCCGGCGACGAGCTTCCCTTCCTGTGCCTGCTGAACGACTTCCCTTACGGCAACCGCTCCCTGTTGGCGCACACCCAGGCCGTCATGGACGCCGTGCTGGCTCAGCCCCCGCATGTCGGGCCCGCCGAAGAGGCGCCCCCTGTTCCCGCTGCCGGGGAGACGGCCATGATGCCCTGGTGGTCGTCCATGCCCGCCACCTACGTTGCGGCCCTGTTCCAGCACGTCGGCCTGCCGGAGGTCAGCTCGCCTGAGGCGGGCCGGGCCGGCCTGATGCCGCCCCACGCACGGGAGAGCGCCCGCGCTGCGCGACAGCTCTTAAGGGAAGCCGGCGCTGCGTTCCAGGTCCGGGAGCATGCGGTCTCTCTGATCGCCCACCAGGGCAGGCCCGCCGGCCTGCTGGGCTCCGGCGCACCTGCCGAGGCCTACATGCGGCTGTCGTGCTCGCTCGACCTGGGATGCCTGTACCACCTGCGACGCGCGGAGCTGCGGGCCAGGGGCCTGGACGAGGACGCTCCGGCCGCGCGCCGAATCGAGGCGTTCAGGGAGCGGGCGGAGGAGGTCGGCGTCTTCGGCCGGCCGCACCGGCCGCCGCTGGAGGCCGACGAAGTGCGCGAGATCGGCTTCCGCGACGCGGCCGAGTTGCACCGGGCGCACAACGCGCTGCGTTACTTCCAACTGGTGGCGCGCATGAACGAGCGAGAGTGGTACGTCGAGCGACTCCGGCAGGAGGCGGACCGCGCCCGGGGCTGCCTCCATCTGCTGGTGGGGCCGGCAGGATGCGGGAAGTCCAGTTGGGCGCGCGAACACCTGCCGGAGATGGCGATCGTCTCCTCGGACCAGATGCGCGAGGAACTGACCGGCGACCCGTCCGACCAGAGCCAGAACTACCTCGTCTTCCAGCGCTGCATGGACCGCATCCGCCAACGGCTCCACGAGGGGCAGCAGGTCATATTCGATGCGACCAACTACTCGGAGGCGTTGCGCTCGATGCCGGTCCAGGCGGCGCGCTGGTCGGGCGCGGAGATCGTCAGCTACTTCTTCGACGTGAGCCTGGCCGAAGCGCTGGAGCGGAACCTGAAGCGGCGCAGGAGCGTGCCGGAACAGGTCGTGCGCAAGCAGCACCGCCTGCTGGAGCCGCCGGCCCTCTACGAGGCGGACCGGCACGTGGTCGTGGACTCTGAAGGCCGCCCGGAGCAGTACTGGCCTACGGTACGCCCGTCTTAGTGAGCTTCGCGCTGGCAAAGGAGACGGTCTTCGGAGAGTCATCATCGTCCTCGTCCTCGTCGTCGTCCTCGAAGGCGTTGTTCTCGCAAGGATTACGAGGACGAGGACGAGGACCGCTCGC
>JAUVVP010000041.1 GCA_030604585.1 Planctomycetota bacterium
CGGCAGTTGCGGCGTGGACGGCTACTACGAGATAGACAGGCGCGCCGGCATGGACCTGGGCCGCCTCCGCCGGCGTTATCCCCGCCTCGTCCTGATCGGCAACGTCAGCTCCCGGACGCTGCACAGGGGGAGCCGCCAGGACGTGGTCGCCGAGACAACGTCGTGCCTCGCGGAAGCCACCCGCAGCGGCGGCATCATCGTGGGACTGTCCAACTATGCCCTGCCGGGCACCCCACCCGAGAACGTCGAGGCCATGCTGAGGACCATAGAGGAATGGGAACAGTGATCAGCTTGTACACCGTGTAAACAATGCGTCAATAATGAGATAGGAGATCAAGAACCGGCGACTGAACCTATCACTCGGGGCGCAGCAGCTCGTGCAGCACAGCCCCTTCTTGCTGCTTGAGGGGCGCCTCGCCGGCGATGTGCAGCAGCGTTGGCATCACGTCGCAGGGCAGGACGGGCGTCTTGCGCGCGCATCCCTCGCGGAACCCTTTGCCGGCGGCGTAGAAGATGCCCACCTCGCCGCCCCTGCCGAACCGCGTCGTCGGCCGGCAGCTTCCGTGGTCGCCCAGATAAGGCCCGTGGATGTCGGTCACCGTCTCGTCGCCGTCCACGGCCGTCGAGCGGTACAGGCTGTAGCCGGGCGCCGTGAAGTAGCGCACGTCGCCGTCCAGTTCGCTGCCCAGCCCGTAGAAGGCCCCGTCCCTTCCGGGGTCGAAGACGTCCGTCATCACGTGGCGCCCGGTGCCGGGGTCCCTCCAATCCCGCAGCAGCTCGATCAACTCCCGCTTCAGCTCCTCATGCTCCCGACCGGGCTCCACGATCCCCTCGGGGTCGCGGCCCTACACGTTCACGTTGAGGATCAGGAACGCCGACACGTAGGCCCTGGTCCTTGACCAATCCACGACGACCTTGCCCTGCTCGTCCCTCTCGTAGCGGATGTAACCGTGCCGGGCGAGGTATCGGTTGACCCACACGGCGCGGCGGCGTCAATCTTGTGCATGAAGAAATGGTAGAACTTGTCGAACGCATGCCACTTGGCCAGCACCGCCCTGTATCCCAGCCCGTTGATCTCTCGATCAGGGCGTCTGCCCCCTTTTCTGCGACAACGCAGGTTCGTTGCGCGATCCGAGGCTGCCTCAGCGTCTCGCGATGCCCTCTTGCTCGGCCACGGAGCGGACGTAGGCGGCGGCCAGGTCGTACTCTTCCTCCGTGGACAGGTGTTCCAGCATCAGCGGAGCGTCCGGCTCCAGCGCGTCAAGCTGCCGCAGGAACACGCCGTAGTCGAGCCCGCCGAGCCCCGGCCGGACCTCGTCCAGGTGCACCGTCAGCTTCTCGGCAAGGAGGATGTCTTTGGCATGGCAGCTCTTGATGAGCGGCCCGAGCTTCGCGAAGCAGTCCCGCAGCAGGTCCGCATTGTCGAAGTAGCGCTGGGGGCTGGTGATGATGTTGACCGGATCAAGGTGGACCGCGAACTGCTTGCGGTCAACGGCCCTGACCAGCTCCAGATTGCTGTCTGCGGAGTCCGGGTATATCCAGGGCATCATCTCCAGCGTGTAGAAGGCGCGCGTTGGCCCGACTGCGTCGATTATGCCGCGCACGGATTCCACGATCAGGTCGAACGTCTCGGGGGTGAGGTCCCCGGCGTGCGGCCCGTCCCACCTGTGGCCGATCGAGCCGGCGATGTTGACGCAGCAGCGCGCGCCTATCATGTCGGCCAGCGCCAGCCGGCGGCGGCACAGGGCCAGGGCCTTCCGGCGCTCCTCCTCGTCGGGGCTGAGCGGGTTGCTCCACGCGCCGACCTCGGCGATGACTATGCCGGACGCCTCGGCTGCATCGCGGAAGGCGCGGACGGCCGCCTCATCGCTCGCATCATCCAGCGGGCAGTAGGCCGCGCTGTATCCCTTCCGCCTGAGCGCCGCCACCCAGGCCTGCGGATCGGAACACTCCTCGAACACCGGGCCACCAAGTCGCATTCGATCTCCTCCCTGTCCAGGGACCGGCCCCTCACGGCCCCGCGCTTGAGCCTTACACGTGGATCGTGACGCCGTCCTTCAGTCTGGCCGTGCGAGGAATGAGAGCCTACAGGTCTATGTCCCTTTCCCGGGCGAACTGCTTGACCTCGTCCGCCGTCGGCAGGGACGGCTGCGCGCCCAGCCGCGTGACGGCCAGGGCGCCGGCTGCGTTGGCGTATTGGACGGCCCTTGCCAGGTCGCCGTGCCGCAGGTAGTGCACCGTCACGGCCGCCGTGAAGGCATCCCCGGCGGCCGTCGTGTCAACCGCCTCCACATCGAAAGCCGGCAAGAGCCGGGCGGTGCCCTCATCATACAACAGGGCGCCCTGCCGGCCCATCTTGATGACGACGAACCTGGCCCCCGATGCCGCGGCGAGGGCCTGCGCGGCCGCTTCCGCCTCCTCGGCGGTGCCGCATTCCCTGCCCACCAGGGCCAAAGTCTCGGTCTCGTTCGGCGTGAGGATCTCCAGGCCGGGCACCTGCCCCAGGTCGAAGGGCTGCGCCGGACCGGCATCGAGAACCACGGGGATTCCCTTCTCCCGCGCCCTGCGGCAGACCTCCACGACGATCGGCTGCGGGATCTCCAGGTTGGTCATCACCGCGTCGTATGGGCGCTCGAAGGCCCGCTCAACATCCCGCTCCCCGATGGCCATGTTCGCGCCGGGGTACACGATGATGCGGTTCTGTCCCGATGCCTCCACCATGATGACGGCCAGGCCGGTCTGGCTGCCCTGGTCCACCGTCAGGGACTCGGTCGAAATGCCCTGCTCCTGGAGCCGCTCCTTCAGCTTCGTGCCGTGGGCGTCGGCGCCGATCTTCCCGACGAACGTCACGTCGGCCCCGAGCCTGGCGGCGGCCACGGCCTGGTTTGCGCCCTTGCCGCCGGGCACATAGCCGTACTCCCGTCCGATGAAACTCTCGCCTGCCAGGGGCGCCCGTTCCGTTTGCAGCACCAGGTCCATGTTGATGCTGCCCACCACCAGGATGGCGGGTGTCCTCTCCATCATAGCCATGCCCTTCGTATGAGCGTCAGACACGGTACCAGGATGCTCGTGCGGAACCCCCGCGCAGCGCGCACAGATGGCGCAAATGCCACGCGGTTCCATCTCAGGTGGTGGACGCCTCGACCACTTCTCTCAGGGCCGCGAAGGACTCCTCCAGGCTCCGACCTTCCATGAACAGGCTGGAGCTGCCGGCCACGAGCACGTTGGCCCCGGCCGCAATCATCCTCGGGATGTTCGCCAGGCTGACGTTCCCGTCCACCTCGATGTCCACGTCCAACTCGCGGCCGTCAATCATCGCTCTGAGTTGCGCGATCTTGTCCAGTGTGTAGGGCACGAGCTGCTGCCCAACGAAGCCCGGGTTGACCGTCATCACAAGGACCATCTCGACAAGTTCAAGCGCATATTCGAGGCTGGAGAGCGGGGTAGCGGGATTGAGCGCCAGGCCCGGCTTTGCGCCGAAGGATCGGATCAGGTTCAGCGTCCTGTCCAGATGAGTGCACGCCTCCACGTGGACGGTTATCAGGTGGCTGCCGGCCTGGGCGAACCTTTCGATGTACCTGTCGGGCTCGGCGATCATCAGGTGCGTGTCGATCGGGATGCCGGTCATGGCGTGCACCCGCGCCTGCAACTCCGGACCGAAGGTGATGTTCGGTGTGAAATGGCCGTCCATCACGTCGTAGTGGACGTAGTCCAGCCCGAGCGCCTCGAGCTGCTCCATCAGGCCTTGCAGATTCCGGAAATCCGCACATGCCAGGCTGGGGGCGATCTTGATCCTTCGTTGCTTCATGGTCCGCGATCCCCGTCGAGAATCACCGGGCGCTCAAGTCCCTGAACTTAATGGGACGGCGGCCTTCGCGTCAAGTGGCCGCGCCGGGCAATGCCTTACCACCGTTTGTCGGCGTCGTGCGGCACCACGTCGGCGGTCTCCAGGTAGAAGGTCAGCAGCCGCTCCTTCAGTTGTAGCAGCACGTCGGCGTAATCTGGATCGTCAATCCGGTTCGTCATCTCCATCGGGTCGTGGCGCAGGTCATACAGCTCGTCAGTCTCATAGAGTCGCCGAACGTACTTGAAGTCGTGCGTGCGGCACATGACGGCCTTGGTGTGCTCCGGGCCTTCCTGGTGCTGAAGGCAGATGCGGGGCCAGTAGAGGCCGTCGGGGTCCGAGCCGCTCTCGCGTTCCATGCAGTGGGTCTCCCCGTGCAGGCGGCCGCCCTCGCAGAAGACGGCGTCCCGGTGCTCGTCCGTCTCGCCCCTCAGCAGCGGCACGAGAGAGCGGCCGAACTGCGTGTAGCCGGGCTCGACGCCCGCCAGCTCGAAGGCGGTGGCCGGGAAGTCAACCAGCTCGACCAGCGCGTCACTCACGCGTGGCCGCACCTCCACCCATGCCGGCGGCTTGATGACGAACGGCACCCGCGTGAGTACGTCCTCGAAGGTGTTCTGCGCCTTCTCGACCAGGCCGTAGTCGCCCGTGAAGTCGCCGTGGTCGCTGAAGAAGAAGACGGCCGTATCATCGTAGATGCCGGCCTCCCTCAGGGCGTCCATCACGAGGCCGAACTGGTGGTCAACGCGCGCGCACATTCCATAGTAGGTGGCGCGCAGCTCCGTCCAGCGTTCCTCAGTCCAGCCGTGGAGCCCCTGGTTCTCGTGGATGCCCTTCAGGAGGCTGGGTTTGCCGGCCCAACTCCGCGGCGTGGGGATGCGCGGCGGCACCTTGCGCCGGTCTATCATCGAGTACCACGGCTCCTCGACGGCGTAGGGCGGATGCGGGTAAGTGAGCGGCAGGTAGATGCAGAGCGGCCCGTCCTCCGGCGCGTTCTTGACGAGGTCCACGGCGCCCTGCACCATAGCCCAGTCGCCGTCGTAGTAGATGTCCTCTCCGCCGGTGTCCAGCTTGCCCACGTAGAAGGAGTAGAAACTGTCGCCGCCCTTCGGTCCGCGCCACTGGTCGGCACGGTCCATCGCCCACATGGGCTTGGGGCGGCGCTCGGGGGCGTACTTCACGTCGCAGTAGGGGTCCTGTGAGAACTGCGCCTGCGTCAGGTCATTCTTGCCGCCCCACCAGACGAAGTAGCCCGCGTCCTTGAGGACCTTCAGCAGCACGGGCTCGTCCCGGCGCAGCATGTGGTGCATCGTGCGGTGCCCGCGCACGTGGGGATACCAGCCGGTCATGAAGGAACACCGGCTCGGCGTGCAGACCGGGTTCTGGGTGAAGGCGTGGCGGAACGAGACGCCGTCGCTGCCGGCCATGCGGTCCAGGTTCGGCGTCACCGCGCATGGGTTGCCCAGGTGGGCGAGCGCCTCGCCGCGCCACTGGTCGGGATTGAAGATGACGATGTGGGGGCGCTTGCTCAATTGACCAGCCCTCCGTGTGGAAGCCCGGATTATAGTGCGTTCTCGCCCTCACGCAAGCGCGCAGTGCCGGCACGGCGCCGTTGACCGGGTGGGGCGCCTGCGGCAGAATGAGGGCCGCGTCTCCGCCCGGTGGGGGACACGGGCCCGACGTCCTGTACCGGACGCTCTGGCTGGTGGATCACCAGCGGGCCGTGCTCTCGGAGGACATCTTCGCCTTAGACCTCGGGCCTCTCGCCGATGGTGAATCTGGCCCACCGGATGCTGGAGATGTCCACCCAGTCCGTGGCGAAGATGAAGTTCGGCAGCGACCTCGTGACCGCCGAACCCCTCAAGACGCCGGACTTCCTACTGATCATCCGCGAACTGGCCATGGAAGACGTCAGCGGACGCTTCTCCAACATGGCGGCGATGATCCAGATCGCCACTGGCCGGTCACGGCCATCTCGAGCCGGTCAGCGCCCCTGCGGCAGCGCGATGGGCGTTCCGGTATCTCCCTCGATCTCGGGCGGCAGCATGTAGACGTCGCCCTCGCGGGTGGTGAAGTAGAGGAACGAGTCCGAGAACTCGTCCGGGTTCCCGTCCGCCCAGAAGGCGTAGAAGCCCGGGTGGGCGTTCACGGGCCGGCGCGCGTAGGCGTGGTTACGCTCGCTGTTCGTGGTCAGGTCCTTCACCTTGGACCAGGTTGCGCCCTTGTCGCGGCTCGTCCACATGGCCATCTCGCCGCCTGTACCCCACTTCTGGGGCCCCACCTCGGTGGGAGCGATGATGCGCCACGTACCGTCCCCCTCGATGTAGAGGGACCCCATGTCGTAATTGTGGTAGGCCATTGTGACCGTGTGAAACTCCCATTCGGAGCCAGTCCAGCGCGCCGTGACCCACTCGCGAGGCGGGTCGAGTGGCCCCGGGCGGTGGTCCGTGCTGGTGACGTGCAGTATGACGGGCGCGCCGTCCGTGTCGAAGTTGATGTCCTTCATATAGAGGAGCCGACCTTCGGCCTGGTAGTCGCGCACCAGGGCCGCGTTGTGAACCTCCTTGAGCGGCGTCTCGACCGGCTCCCCGACGGCTGTCTCCCACGTCCTACCCATATCGTCGGTCTGGAGGAAGTACAGGTTGGTGCGGCGGTTCACGCTGCCCCCGGGATGCCAGTTGAAGCTGGTGATGACCCGGCCGTCGCGCTCCCAGCTCACCTGGTAGTGCCCGCCGAAGCCAGCCAGTTTGCGCTCCTTGCTCCAGTTCCGCCAGTCGGCGCTCGTCTGCCAGTATAGCTCCCGACCGGCGGTGTACTTCGTGGACAGCAGCAAGATGCCCTTGCCTCGCACGGCCCAGGGCTGCGGATAGCACATGCCCTTGTGGATCTGGACCAGTTCGAACTCGTCGATACTGTAGGGCTCGCGGCTGCGGTACTTCAGGCCGTCGCGCACGTTTGCCCGCCCGGCTACGAAGACCCACACATGGCCCCGGTCATCCAGGCAAATGGTCGGATCGTCGTGCGGGTCAGTGACGCCCCGCTTGTCGTGCACCACGACGGGCCGGGGGACCGTGCCGCTCTCGCGGTCATAATACGAGGCCATCAGCAGCAGGTGGCGCTTGCCCTTCTTGGTGCCGCCCCAGACGAAGAAAGTCTTCCCGGCCTGCGGCGCGTGGACGGCCAAGGGCACGTGCTTGGCCGTGTAGGTGCCCAGGCCGCCCGAATACTTGTCGCCGTACTCGTACTTCTCGTTGAGCTCGAACCAGATCCCTCGGTAGCCGTCATCGCGCTGCATCTTCCTGCGCTCCCCGCTCGCCGTACGGAGGACGGGCAATCGTGGTCCGCCCTCGACACGGGTCCAGTCCACCACCCGCTCCCGCCAGGGCTTCGCTCGGGGCTCAGTGGTGATCCTCACGGGGCCGGATCGGCCGTTCCTTGAACTCGCGGATCAGCTTCGCCAGCTCCTCCGTGACGGCGCGGTAAAGCGCCTCGCCCTTCTCGGCTGAGGCGAGCGTGGGGTCGCCCAGAACGCCGGTGTGGCTGAAGGTGCTCCACCACTCCATCATCCCGATCCGGCCGCCCTCCTGGAGGTCCTGCCACCAGAACTCCGACGGCAGCATGTTGTTCTCCGCTTCGGCCAGCTCGGTCCGCACCCCCTCCGGGCGGAGGTAGAGGTAGAGCGAGGTCTCGATCTCGTCGGCGTGTGCGACCCAGCCCCTGGGCGACTCGCGAACCCGCCCCACGGCTTCCTTGGCGATCTCGAAGTAGGTGAATGCCGCGCAGATCACCTCGTTGTCCATCGTTGCCTGCCGCGCGGCCACCTCGATGAGCGGCCGGTTCGAGCCGTGTCCGTTCACGATCAGCACCTTCCTGAACCCGTGGTGGGCAACGCTCCGCACGATGTCCAGCAGGAAGCGCACGTAGTTGTCCCACGCGATGCCGATGGTGCCGGGGAAGTCTATGTGGTGCCAGTTGAAGCCGTAGCTCAGCGGGGGCATGAGCAGCACGTCGTCGGGCGCCAGCCTGGCTGCCCCCTCGCAGACGCTCTGGCAGAGGAAGTTGTCCACGTCGAGCGGCAGGTGGGGGCCGTGCTGCTCTGTGGAGCCGACGGGCAGCACGATCACCCGTCTCTGTGCAACGGCCTCCTTCATCTCCGGCCAGCTCAGCTTGTCGTAGTAGTACGAGCCCACTTCCGCCATGGCAGCCCCTTTCGATCCTGACCCACTGGACAACGGGGACCGGCCATTATACTCCGCGCGGCGGGGAGGTAGGGGGTAAGGGGCTATTGCGAAACCCCGTTCGTGACGAGGACGAGCGAGAAGCCCGAGGGCAAGGCGGCAGGCGCAAAACGCCGGAAGCGTGGCTGAAGCCACGTTGAGGACGTTTTGCGCCACACAGCCATCGGGCTTCGCAGCCGGCCGCAGTAGATCCGGGTTTCGCAATAGCCCCTAAGGCGGGTTGCGCCCTGGGGTCTGCTCTTGCACGAGCCGGCCGGCACGCCTAAGATGGCGCCCCGATGACACTTCCCCCGAGGAGGCAGGACATGAAGGTCACCGACTGGACCATCTACACTCCCGACAGGGAGCGGCATGTCTTCATCGAACTGCACACCGACGAGGGCGTGAACGGCTGGGGCGCCGCGTTCTCCAGCCGGCCGCAATGTCTGGGCGCGCTGGAATGGCTCAAGAAGTTCGTCGTCAATGAGAACCCCCTGGAGGTCGAGCGCGTCACGGAGAAGCTGCACCAGGTCACCTACTGGTTCGGGCGCGGCGGCGCGATGACCCACGCCATCAGCGGCATCAACATCGCGCTCTGGGACCTGGCCGGCAAGGCCCTGGGGCAGCCGGTCTCGGTCCTCTTGGGCGGGCGCTACCACGAAGCCGCGCCCGCGTATGCATCGGTCCTCTTCGACCCGACCGACACCCTTTCGGAGCGGACCGCCGAGCTGCGGGAGCGGGGCTTCCGCGCCATCAAGCTGGGCTGGGAGCCGTTCGGACAGCAGGGCCTGGCCGAGGACGAGAAGCTGGTGCGCACGGCCCGGCAGGCGGCGGGCGACGACGCCACGCTGCTGGTTGACGCCGGCGGCAGCTATCCCTACTGGGCCCTGCGCCTGAAGGACGCCCTGGAGCGTGCCCGCATGCTGGCGGACTACGGCGTTTACTGGTTCGAGGAGCCCCTTGAGCCGGACGACGTGGACGGCTACGCGCGCCTGACGGACGCCTCACCCGTCAAGATCGCGCACGGCGAAGTGCTCACGCGCAGGCAGTCGTTCACGCCCTATTTCAAGCGCCGCGCCATGGACATAGCCCAGCCGGACGTGACGAAGGTGGGCGGGTTGTCGGAGATGCGCCGCATCGCCTGGATGGCCGAGCCATACGGCATCGAGCTGGTGCCGCACGGCTGGAACACGGCGGTCGGGGTGGCCGCGGACGCGCACTTCGTCTCCTCGCTCCACACCCGTTCGTTCGTGGAGTTCAACGTGGGCAACCCGCTCGTGGAGGAGCTGATAGACCCGCCGTTCGCACTGGATGAGAACGGCTGCC
>JAUVVP010000022.1 GCA_030604585.1 Planctomycetota bacterium
ATCGGCGCCGTCCAACTGCCCTTGCTGCCTCGGAACTGAAGGTCGGTAAAGAAGATATCCTTCAAGGGCCGGACGTACGCCACAGAATGAACGTCCGCCAGCCGCCAGGCACGTTCGGCAAGGGGCTCCCCTTCAACGAAGTCCGCCAGGCCGCGGTAGACGCGGTACAGGTCGAGGGCGTGGATGTAAGAATCGTGCCACCAACTGACGGGGTTCGAGGCGCAGCCGGCCATGAGGGCCGCCCAGTTGCCGTTGTGCAGGTGGAGGCCGGCGGGGTCCATCCGCCGCGTCCCCGCCCCGCTGGCGATGCCGTACTCGCCGAAGAGGTGCAGCTTGCGGGGGTAGTCTTCGAGCTTCTGCCGGCAGATGCGTTCCACGTCGCCGGCCATGTCCGCCCACATGTTGTTGGCGTAGTAGTGGCTCTGGACGAACTGCATCTCGGGCAGGCCCCACAGTTCCGGCCAGCCCTCCGTCGTCCACTGGCTCGTGGTGATGGGATGATCGAACGGGTCGTTCTCACGGATGAACCGGGCCATCTCGGCGTGCCAGTCGGCCAGCAGTTCCTTGTTCTCCTCAGCGCCGGCCCATCCCTCGATCTCATTGACGAACTCCCAGCAAAGCACGTTGGGATGGTAGCCCCAGCGGGCGATGATGTAACGCAGCCGCTTCCGGTAGAGGGACCCCGCCTCCTCGCTGCGGAATATGTCCATGACTCCCTCACAGGGCCCGCCCCGGGCGGCGTTGTAAGGGTTGCTCTCCCAGTTCCTTCCCTGCACGTCCTGGTGCGTGTCGAAGCACAGCATCAGGTAGATGCCGTGCTGCCTGGCCGACTCCAGGGTCCGGTCGAGCTGCCATGCCCGCTGCTCCCGGTAGTGGCCCACCGGCAGCGCCCACTCGAGCCCGAAGGCGTCCGAGTGCATCCAGAACCGGGTGTAGTTCTCCCCGCCGGCCGCCATCCGGCGGAACACCTCGTCCACGTTGATGGGATAGCCCGTGACGTTGTGCCCGATGAGGAAGAGGCTCTCGCCGTTGTCGAGCCGGAAGTAGATCGGCGCGGAGTCCTGGGCCGAGCTGAGGCGCGCGAATCCCCCGGCGCCCGATTCCACACAGCGGAACTCCAGCGGTGACGATGCGGCGGCCCCGCTCCCGTCGCGGGCCTCGAACGCGACCGAGTACGCTCCCACTTCGCGCGGGGTATAGCGGACCTGCCAGGTCGGCTCGCCATCGAGGGACAGAAGCTCTTCGCCGTTCTCGTACTCGGCCTCAAAGCCCTGGCAGTAGAAGCCGGGCACGCGCTCGGTGCGCCCCGACGGCGTCGTGACGGTCGCGTCCACGGCCACCTGGTCGGGATCGAACGGGTTCTCGTACGTGGCGGACAGCTCAAGCGTGAACTCCACCGGCTCGTAGAGGCCCACGACCTGGCGGTCCGCAGTGACGCCGGCCAGCTTCAGAGGGGCCCTCTGCGGACGGGCCACCCACGGCCGGACCTCGCGTATCGCCGGCACCAGGCGGAACGTCAGGCCGGCCCGGGCCTTCTCGCCGAAATCGCGCGGCGCCAGGCGGACGTTCAGCGAAAAGCTCCGGTCCTCGCTGATCCACGTTGTGAACCTGGTAGCCTGGCCGAACTCTATCTGGAGCGCCTCGGTCTCGGACAGGTTCACGGTGCAGCCTCGCGCGGCGGCGCGGAAGTTACGGTCGGTGTCGGCCGGCGGGCCGTGTGTGAAGACAATCTGCCGCCCTCGGAAGTCGGGATATGGAAAGACGACGGCCAATATGACGCCCTGTCTGAGGTCCATCTCTCCCTGCCGGGTGAACTCGTACTCGACGCGGACTCCCCCCGCCACGGGGTCGACCGTGCGCACGAACGAGATGCTGCCGGGGCCGTCCTCCTCCCTCTTAGCAATGACCCCCGACCAGCGATTCTCAGCAGGCCTCCTCAACTGCTCCGCCCCACGCCAGACCCAGGCGTCATAGTGGGCAAATAGGGAGCAGGGCATGTCGCCCTTGCCGGGCGTCCTGATGGTCAGCAAGCCCGCCTCATTGATGGCAATCCGCTCCTGCGCCATGACACTGCAACCGGTGAATGCAACCAGCAACAAGATCGCCAGTATGGTCCTCATTTCACGTCCCCGCAAAGTGGTCCTGAGAAGTGCCGTGGGAGGGGCGACGGTTCAGAACACAGCCGGCTCACCGGACGACGGCTGCCCATTGCCCGGGCCCGGGGCAGGCAAGCTCCAGCTTGCCTCCGCCCTGCACGGGCTCGGGCTCCTCCCATAGGCCCGCTTCAATCTCGTACCAGCGCATCTCCAGTTGCCCTTCTGCGTCGCCCAGGTCGAGCGAGACTTCGCCTCCGTCGGGGAAGTAGACGGCGTACTGCCGGCCCGGCTCGGCCAGGCAGTAGGCCTCGTTCTCCTGCCGGTCGCCCAGCAGGTCCGGGCGCGGCTCGCAGCGGAAGATATCAAAGGCATCGGTCACGTCCCGCGCGCTCCGAATCATCCGCCGGGCGCGCTCGCTCAGGCCGATGCCCGAGGGCGGCCGGTGGAAGCGCGCCGAGGCGAAGCCGCCGAAGATGTTCCGCCAGAATCTCTCGACGCTGTCGCGGGTCCCGCCGAACCGCGCGCCGTCGGCGCCGTATATCTTCACGCTGTTGAGCGGGCGCGGCGCGTCGGCTATCCGGCGTCTCACCTTCTGCGCGTTGTCATAGTGCGCCTGGCCCTTCTGGTGGTTGTTCTGCGAGATGTCCACGAAGCTGTAGGTCTCGGGATGCTCGATGGTGGCGCGGTGCATGCGATGGTCCAGGTCCCAGGGGTCCCACATCTCGGTGGCGTGCACTGTCTTGCCGGCCTTCTGCGCCGCTTCGCGGATGTAGTTCGCCCAGTAGGCGCCCCATTCGGCCGTCACGGAAGTCTCGTTGTCCATGCAGTAAAGGACGTGGTCGTACTGGAGCGAATAGGCCAGCAGCTCGTCCACGAAGCGCCGCTGATATTCGAGCACGACCGGCTGGTTGTTCTCTGCCGGCACGGACCAGAAGAAGGGGTTGCCGGTCTGCACCGGATGACTGTTGACCTCCGTGGGCAGTCCGCTTTCCTCGGCCGAGTAGTTCGAGTTGTTCTTCGGGTTGAAGGGGTTCCTGCCCCAGTTGCCGCGGTAGAAGTCGAAGGTCGCCCAGACCTCGACCTGCACGATGACGTCGCGGCGGCGGGTCTCCTCCAGGAACGTGGCGAAGCGCAGCCAGTAGTCCCCGTTCCACTGGTCGAGGTCGTAGAGTTCCCCGACCTTCTTGAACGGCCAGACGTTGCCCTCGTCGCGGCTGGACATGGTGCAGCGGACGTAGTTGCCGCCGGCCGCCGCCAGGGCGTCCAGGTGCTCCTCCAGGTCGGGAATCTGGAACAGGTTGTCCTCGACTGACCCGCCCAGCAGCAGCACGGGCCGGCCCTCGTACTGCCAGTAGTACGGGTTCCCCGGATAGATCTCGATGCCCTTCAGGGGCTCCGCCGACGCAGCCATTGTCATTCCCCCCGCTAAGAGAACGGCCGCCGCCACCCACGTCATCGTCCGGCCCTCCCAGGAGCGTTCAGCGCACGGCGATGCGGCTGAGGGCGTACCAACCGCTCTCAGTGCGCCCCTCTATGGCCAGTTGCACCACCGGCTCCCTCGTGTCCGGGTGCACCACGCTGAGTTCCAAGGCATACTCGGCCGGCGCGAGGTCCGCCGGCAGGACCGGCTCGCCGCTGACCGCAAATGCGCCGGGCAGCCATTGTCTGGTGCTGGACCCCAGCACGCCGACCCAGACCCGCTCCCCTGCGTCGCTGACCAGCGAGACCGCCGGAACGTAGTCCGCATAGCACGGGGCGACGCCGACGTTCTCCCACGTCGTCTCGACGGACAGCCTGCCTCCCCGCTCGACCGAGGCCGGATGCTTCAGGGAGCGCAGCACGAACCGATAGCCGAGGCGCCGCAGCATCTTCTCGACCTGGGGCCGCGAGCCCTCCGGCAGCGGGGCCGACTTGTTGTTGATAT
This sequence comes from Planctomycetota bacterium, assembly GCA_030604585.1. Taxonomy (GTDB): domain Bacteria; phylum Planctomycetota; class Brocadiia; order SM23-32; family SM23-32; genus JAUVVP01. The sequence continues at coordinate 4,021 of JAUVVP010000022.1, forward strand.
AGGAGGCGTGCTGCTCCAGGGCCCAATCGTAGATGTAGTCAATGTCCCATCCCTCGGCCTGCCACTTGCGCATGTCCCAGCAGGTCTCGAAGGCCACGGGCGCGGTCTTCCACGTCTGCGCTATGCCGGCCCGCTCTATCTGCTGCGGGTAGAAGCTGCGCATGTGGGACCAGTTGCGGGTGAAGCCGCCCATGTCGCCCAGGCAGTCGGCGCGCCAGCCGGCGCCCTTGGACGTGGCGTACTTGAGTTGCTCCAGCGGGCCGATGAGCATCACCAGCGGCGTGTCGGGAAAGGCCTGGAAGTAGGCGTCAATGATCTCGCGGCACGTGGCGGGGGACGGGTTCTGCCGGTCCGTGCCGCTCATGTGCCACTCGCCCCACAAGCCCACCGAGCCGAGGTCCACGTGGACGACGTCGGGGTGGCCGTTGTAACGCTCGCCCAGCGCGTGGATGAGCATCAGGTGCCGCTCCAGCACCTCCGGGTCGTCCAGGTCGGGCCCCCAGTGCACGGGCTCGTTTCCCTGCCTGTACTCGAAGCCCGCGTAGCCCTCCTCCTTCAGCCAGGCCGGGCTGTAGTGGTAGTCCCTCCCCGTTCCGTAGACCATTACGCGGAAGGCGAGCTTCTGCCCCGCCCGGCGGCAGCGTTCGAGCGTGGTGTCAATCAAGTTCCACCTGATCTGATCCTTCTCAGGCTCGAGTTGCTTCCAGTACCACCGGAAGTAGGCCGTCGAGCTGGGCAGCCCCTGGAGGGCCTTGTCGCTGTTGGCGAAGTGGTGGAACGTCTCCCACCCCATCCCCGGATTGGCCAGCAGGTCATCGGTCTCGCGGGGCTTCACCTCCACCACCTCGTCGCCCGCCGCCAGAGAAGCCGCCAGTCCGACGACCAGCAACGCTGCCAACTGCATCCCGATGGACATGGTCGCATCTCCCCGCAGAAAGGCGCGCCCGTGCTGGCCCGCCGCTTTCCCAGACCCTCCGTGCGGCCGCCCATGATACCGGATGACCTCCGGCCACGAAAGGGGGGGGCCGGTGGCCGCAGCGGGGCGATGCATTTGACCGGCCGCCGCCGCTGCGTTATACTTTTCCTGATTTCGTGTTACTGAGTCCGACCGGTGAGCACCAGACCACGATCATGAAGGCGCCGTTCGTCCCGCAGGGACGGCCGGTAATAGCCCACCGATTCATCGGTGGGATGTGATTGCGGCCGGGCGTCGGGAGGTCCACCAGCAGGAGGGGCGCCAAATGGCAAAGGTCAAGTGGCTGACAGGGTTCGCGGCGCTTGGCGCGCTGGCTGGGATTGCCTGCGGGCATTTCCACACCTTCTGGCCGGACGGCCCGAACTGCTACGGGCGGCCGGGCGAACAGATCACGTGGCAGTACTTCTGGGGGCATCCCTATGAGCTGATCCTCTTCGACGCAAGGACGCCCGACTTCTACGTGGTCCCGCCGGAGGGCGAGAAGGAAACTGTCGCCGCCGAGCCCGTCGAGATGAAGGACCCCGAGACAGGCGAGATGCGCCGGGCTTTCAAGCTGACCTACACTCCGGAACAGATCGGCGACTCGTGGCTCGTGCTCGAGGCGCCCCCCTACCTCATCGAGGAAGAGGGCGAGGCCGGTCAGGATTACGTGAAGCAGTGCGTCCACATGATGGCGGAAATGGGGTGGGACAGACGGCTCGGACTTCCGATCGAGCTGGTCCCGTTGACGCGGCCTTACGGACTGGAGGCGGGATTCGCCTTCACCGTCCGGGCGTATCTCGACGGCGAGCCGCTGGCCGACGCTCCGGTCGAGGTCGAGAAGTTCAACGGCTTCTACGTCGGGGAGGAGGACCTGCCCAGGGACCAGTTCGACATGGAAGACGTGCCCATGATCACGCGCGTGGCCAAGACGGACGCCTTCGGCTACGTGACTTACACGCTGGACGAGCCGGGCTGGTGGATGGTCTCGGTCTCGGCCGAGTCGGGCGCGGTCACCGTGGGAGACGGGGAGTACCCGCGCGTCCTGCGCGGCGGTCTCTGGGTGCACGTGCAGGGAGCCTTCAGCGCGGGGCAGTGACGGCCCGCCGTCGGACGCATCCTCTGGCGGCTTCTGTCGAGGAACGGCTATGCACATCAGCGACGGGGTGTTCAGGGACCCCCGGGTCTGGGTGAGCGCTTGCGCGGCAGCGGGCGGGCTGGCCGGCGTTCTGCTGGCCCGCATGGACGCCGAGAAGATACCGCGGGTGGCCCTCTGCACGTCGTTCTTCTTCGTGGCCTCACTCGTCCACGTCCCCATCGGACCCACGTCCGTGCACCTGTTGCTCGTCGGCCTGGTGGGCATAGTGATGGGGCGGCTGGCCTTCCTGCCGATACTTTTCGGCCTGGTGCTTCAGGCCCTGCTCCTCCAGCACGGGGGCCTGACGACCATCGGTATCAACGTGCTGACGATGGGCCTGCCCGCCTACGGCGCGTACTGGCTGTTCGGCCTTGAGCGACATTTCGGATTCAAGGCCGCGCCCTTCGTGTTCGGATTCCTGGCCGGCTCGGCAGCCGTGATGCTGGGACTGCTGCTGCTGAAGTCGGTCCTGGTCTTCGCGGATGAGGCGTTCGTGGGCGTCGCCTGGACGCTCGTCATAGCCCACCTGCCCCTGGTCGTGGTGGAGGGGCTGATCACGGGTTCGGCGGGCATGTTCCTCAAGAAGGTAGAACCCCGTCTCTTGGAGGCGCGTGGTGCGTAAGTCATGGAGCGTTGGCCTGGCTGCGGCCCTGTTCCTGCTCGCGGCGGGCGGCGAGGCCTGGGCCCACAAGATGATCGCGGCCTCGCGGGTCCACGACGACGGGACGGTGCTCCTTCAGGCCTTCTTCCCTGACGGGAAGCCCGCCCGCGGGGTGACGGTGGAAGTGCACCGGCCTGACGGCTCGCTACTGGCGGCTGCTCGGACCGACGAGGAAGGGAAGCTGACCGTTACGCCGGACGGCCAGGCCGGACAGTGGACGGCCACGTTCACCGGCAGCATGGGGCACAAGACCGAGACGCGCTTCCGGGTTGAAACGGCGAGGCAGCCGACCGAGGCGCCGGGTGCGGTCGGTGGCGTCGCCGCGCCGGTCGCTCGGAACGGAGGTCCCGCCGCCGAGGCGCGGGATGAGAGCCTTATCGAGAAGGCGCCGTTCCCCGTGGCGGACGTACTGGCGGGGCTGGGCTTCGTTTTCGGCCTCAGCGCCCTGCTGATGTGCATCAAGCTGCGCGCCCAGCTACGCAGTATCCGCTCGCCTGAGCCGTGACGCCCACAGAGGGATACGGGGTTGCACCTGCCGGAGATAGACAAGTACGCGCACCTGGACTCCCCCCTGCACCGGTGGGACGGCCGGGTCAAGGTGGCCTGCATCGCCGCCCTGCTGCTGGCGGTGGTGCTGGCGCCCACTTACCCGCTCGCGCTGGCGGGGCTGGCCCTGGCCGTGGCGATGGTCGCGCTGAGCCGCATCCCGGCCACGTTCATCTTCCTGCACGTGCGGTGGGTGCTGCTGTTCTGCCTCTTCCTGCTCGTGGTGCTGCCGCTGACGGGCGGCGGCGAACTGCTCTGGCGCCTCGGCCCGGCAGGGGTGAGCCGGGCTGGTCTCTCGAAGGCCGGGCTCATCTCGCTGCGGGCCCTGGCCGCCGTGCTGCTCATATTCCCGATGATGGGCACTGCCCGCTTCCACGTGACGCTGAAGGCGCTGCGCCGGCTGCGCGTGCCTTCGGTGGTGGTGCAGATCCTGGCCTTCTCCTACCGGTACATCTTCGTTCTGTTCGACGAGCTGCACAGGATGCTGTCGGCCGCCCGGGCGCGCGGCCACGGCCGGGCCCGCAGGCTCCGCATGTTCCGCAACGTCGGCAGCATGCTGGGCATGCTGCTTGTGCGCAGCCTGAACCGCACGACGCGCGTCTACCAGGCCATGCTGTCCAGAGGCTTCCGCGGCGAGATGAAAACGCTCGACGACTTCCACCTGCGCCCGACGGACCTGGTCAAGGGAGTCCTGGTTGCCGGTGCCGCAGTGCTGCTGTTCACGGCGGGGGCGCTGGCATGAGCGAGATCATCTTCATCGAGAACCTGAGTTACACCTACCCCGACGGCACCGAGGCGCTCAGGGAGGTCAGCCTCGCCGTTGCCGAAGGGGAGCGGATCGGCCTGGTGGGCCCGAACGGCGCCGGCAAGTCCACGCTGCTGCTCCACTTGAACGGCCTGCTGCAAGGCGAGGGACGGATCGAGGTCTGCGGCATCTCGGTCACGGATGGGCGCCTGGACGAGGTGCGGCTGAAGGTCGGACTGGTCTTCCAGGACCCCGACGACCAGCTCTTCATGCCGACCGTCTTCGACGACGTGGCCTTCGGCCCGTTGAACATGGACCTGGCGCGCCCGGAAGTGGAGCGCCGCGTCGAGCAGGCGCTCAGCGAGGTGGACATGCTCTATGCCGTCGAACGCTGCTCGCATCACCTCAGCTTCGGCGAGCGCAAGCGGGTCTGCGTGGCCACCGTCCTGTCCATGTCGCCGCAGGTGCTGGCGCTGGACGAGCCGACCACCAACCTCGACCCGCGCCACCGGCGACAGATCATCGAGCTGCTCCGGCAGTTCGAGCTGACGACGCTGGTGGCAAGTCACGACCTGGACGCCGTCCTCGACCTGTGCGACCGCGTCGTGCTCCTGGACGCCGGAGAGGTCGTGGCGGACGGCCCGGCGGACGGGATACTCACCGACCGCGCCCTGCTGGAGGCCCACAGCCTCGAGCTGCCCCTGTCGCGGCAATCCTGACAGCCGCGTGGGCCAGCCGGGATCACAGGCCCGGCTCGATCGCGACTATCTCCCAGCGGCGCTCTTCGGTGCCCACCTGAAACGTCACCGTTTCGCCGACGCGCTTGCCCATGAAGGCCAGGCCGAGGGAAGCGTTGTAGGCGTAGACCCTGTCTTCGGGGCGCGCGTCCCACGGGCCGAGGAAGGTGAGGGCCTCGACCTGGCCGCTCGACAGGTTCCGGGCGCGCACGCGGCTGCCGACCGTCACGTGGTCGGCGGAGGCCATCTGGCGGGTGATCATGCGCGTTTCGGAGAGTTCCTCCTGCATGCGGGCGGCCCTTTCGGCCAGGCGGGCGCGCTCCTGAAGAGCCGCCCGGTACTCGGCGTTGTCGCTGACGTCGCCGAAGCCGGCCGCCTGCCCGATCTCGCGCATGACCTGCGGCAGCCGCACGTGGGCGATGTGCTCCACCTCCGCCCTTCTCTTCTCGATTCCCTCTTGCGTGGCGTAGATGACGTCCTCTTCCCAGAGCGGCACGTGCTTCGTGAACAGGCCGGGCCGAACGGCGCGCAGCATCCCCAGCAGGTCGGCCCGCATGTTGTCGGTCAGCGCGGCGTTGCGCTCGCCCAGGGCCCTGACGGCCGCCACCTGTTCCGGCCGGGCCTCCTCCAGCACGCGGCGCAGCGGCCCACCGTTGCGCATGAACAGGGCGCTGCGCAGCGTGCCGATCCGCTCTTTCCTTTCGGCATCTGTCACGTCTGCCGACCTGACCAGCGCAGCCAGCTCCGTCAGAAGCCGCATGACCACGGCGGCGCCGTCGGCCGCGCCAGACGCCTCCGCGCCCTGCCCGGCGACGCAATCCCGCCAGAGCCACGCGAGCGCGCCCGCGCTGCAATCGGGACGCGCGAGGACCTCCCGGCGGGCTTCGGCGAGTGCGTCCCGGGCGTCGGCCGCCGCCAGGTCGCGCGCGATCGCCTGGCAGGTCTCGCGCTCCACCAGCGGCAGAACGGCGGCGTAGAAGTCCTGCCACGCCTGGGGCCGGCGCCGCCGACTGAAGTCCAACGCGCAGAGCAGGACCCCGCTGTCCGGCAGCGCACTCACAAGCTCGGCCGGATCGCCGAGGCCCTCCAACAGCCTTCCAGGGGCCCGAACTTCCGGCGTCTCCAGCGTCTCTGACTGGCGAGCCAACCTCTCAGCCACAGCAGCCGCCGCAAGGACCAACAGCGGCGACTGTGCGCCCGCCCGCGCCGCGACCGCCCCAACGCCGTCCGCCACGTGCCGGATGGCTTCGGGTTCCACCTGGCCGTGCGCCTCCGCCTCGCGCGCGATGTCGAGCGCCATGGACAACCTGGCCACGGGCTGCTCGATGGAGTCGAACTTGCGCAGCAGCCGCTCGCCGTGCGAGAGCGGCCTGGCCCGCAGGAAAAGGGAAGGCGAACGCCCGGCCGTCATGCCGATGGCCGCCGACCTCTTCAGGGCCTCCCTGGCACGCGACCACCACTTCGACCACGGGCCGACGAGCGGCTCCAGGTAGAGCCTCAGCCGGCGCAGCGCCATCCGCCGGTCCAGGGAAGTCAAGACTATGCGGACCAGATCCTCCGGGTCGTTCTGCGCCAGGGCGACGAGCCGTTCGCGTTCGAAGACCGACAGGGCGCGGAAGTCGTCCTCGGCCACCGGCTCCAGCCGCCCGACCAGCGATGGGCCGTAGAGCTTCTGCGCCTCGCCGATGGTGACGAGCAGCCCTCCCCTTTCGGTGTCCGGCCCCTCGACGCGTCCCACCGTGCCGCGCTGAGGGTCCCAGACGTAAGAGCCCGGCTTCAGGGCCATCATGTTCTGAAGGGCCGCCAGCGCCTCGTCGAGGGGCAGGTCGCCGGCCCGAAGGGTCAGGCGGACCAGGTCGGCCACCTCGCCGCTTTCGCCGTGGACCCGGGCGTAGAGGTCGGCCAGCAGGTCGCGCATCACGCTGCTGCCCGGCAGGAGCCGTCCGCCCCGGCGGCAGACATCGAGCGCCCGCTCCGGCTCGCCGCGCTCCGTCAGCGAGTCCACCAGATACCAGAGGAGCGACTCGGCCAGGTCGTCATGCCCGCGCTCGGCCAGCACCTCGGGCACTTCCAGCAGCGGACCCAGTTCGTCCGGCGCCTCGCCAACGGAGTTCATCCAGGCCGATTCGAGTTCGTCCAGCTTCTCCTTCTTGGCCAGCTTCAGCAGTTCCGCTGCATCCATGCGTTATCTGCGCGCCTCGGGCATCTGATGACGAAGCGTATCGCTCACACCGACGACGGCAATGGCCTACTATAACCCGCGCGGGCGACCGGCACAACGGCCGCTCCCGCCTCGTGCCCGTCTGTCCCACTCTCAGAATGGTAGAGGGCTGCCACGGTGTGCCTTGCCGGCGCCCAACTGCGCGA
>JAUVVP010000173.1 GCA_030604585.1 Planctomycetota bacterium
CCGCAGAGCGGCCGAGAGTCCAGTGCAAGGTGGCTATGCGCGGGTCGTCGAGGGACGCCAAGCCAGGGGTGAAGTGACTCGAGGATCAGCCCCCTGTACGAGCTTCAAGCCTGGCTGATTCTACCCTTTCGCACGAGCGGCTGTCAATGGGAAAGCTGTGCGTCCGGCCGAGGGCGCCCGCGCCCGACGCGGCCCTTACCAGTTGACCTCGTGCGGGGGCAGGCCTTAGAATCGAGTAGTAGGGCTACGCGGAGGCCTGCGCCGTTCTCCTGTTCCGCGCGCACGGAGGAGACACCAATGCATTGGAGAGCAGTCTGGTCGTCACTTTGGGTTGCCCTGATGTTGCTTGCCCCAGGTTGTGCCACCAGGGGCCAGATGCAGCAGTTGGCGGAGGAGATCAGCCAGGTGGAGCGCGCCCAGGAGCGCCTGGACTTCGTCAGGGTCATCAACACCGCCAAGCGGAAGGTCTACCCCGTCATCGTGTACCTGATGCCGATCCAGGAGACATTCGAACGGGGGGAACAGGCCGAAAGGGAGGTGATCGGCAGCGGCGTCATCATCAGCGCCGACGGCTACGTCGTGACCAACTACCACGTGGCCGAGAAGGCCAAGAAGATAAGGGCGGTCCTGTTCAACGAGAAGCAGGTGACCGCCTCCGTGGTGGGGGAAGACCAGGATACCGACGTCGCCCTGCTGAAGCTGGACCTGGCTGAGGAGGACCAGCCGGTGCCCTACGCCGAGTTCGGGGACTCCGCCGAACTGGAAGAGGGCGACTTCGTCATGACCATGGGCTGCCCGCTCGGGCTGACGCGGTCGGTATCGTTCGGCATAGTCAGTAACACGAAGCGCTACCTCGGCCCCGAACTGTCCAGGTACAACCTCTGGATTCAGACGGACGCGGCCATCAACCCCGGCAACAGCGGCGGACCGCTGGTCAACACCGACGGCGAGGTCGTCGGCATTACCACCCTGGGCACCCTCTGGTACGAGAACATCGGCTTCGCCATCCCTTCGGGCCTGGTCAAGGAAGTGGTGGGCGACCTGAAAGAGCACGGCGAGGTGAAGCGGGCCTGGACGGGGATCACCTTCCAGGCGCTCAAGGACTTCGAGAGCAACACCATCGTGGACGCCGAGCAGGGCGTGCTGGTGGCGCACGTCGAGCCCGACTCACCGGCGGAACAGGCCGGCGTAGAGGCCCAGGACCTCATCCTCACGCTCAACGGCGAGGAGCTTAACGGCACGTTCGTTGAAGACCTGCCCGAGCTGCGGACCGCCTTTGCCCGCCTGCCCACGCAACAGGAGGCCGCCCTGGGCCTGGAGAGGGACGGCGAGCCGCTTGCCCTGGCGCTGACCCCGATCGTCAAGGGCGAGGTGGAAGGCGAGGACTTCGACTGCAAGGAATGGCAGATGACCATCAAGGAGATCAACAAGTTCGCCGACCGCGGCATCTACTACTTCCGCAAGAAGGGCGTCTACGTGCAGGGCGTCAAGTACCCGGGCAACGCCCAGAACAGCGGCGTGGCGACGGGTGACATCGTGCTCGAGGTCGGCGGGGAGGAGATCGAGACGCTGGGGGCCGCCGGGGCCGCCTACGAAAAGCTGAACGAAATGACCAAGGGACGGCGCAAAGTGCTCCTGAAGGTCCTTCGCAACGGAGTGCCGAGACTCGTGCTGCTGGACTACAACAAGAGCGACGACGAATACGAGGAGGAAAAATGACCATGCAGAGGCAGGCAAGGAGCAGGTCCTTTGCACTGGGCATCGTTCTGGCGGCCTGTCTGGCCCTTCCGGCCGGCCCCACGTGGTCCGCCCAGGATGTTGAAGCAGACGTTACGGCCCAGGAGGACCTGGAGAAGGAGCAGGAGCAGGCAGCCATCCGGAAGGCCCGATCCCTGGCCGAGACGTTGTTCTACGACGTCGAGATCACCTTCCAGGACCTCCAGCCCAGCGCGGTCAAGGAGATGGAGCAGCATTTCGGCTACGGCTGGGCCAACAGCCTGGCCATGCGCCACTCGGTGGACAAGCGCGTCCTGACGCTGCACGCCGTTCTGGCGGACGCGCGGACGGGCCTGTTCTTGATGGCCGAGCCCGACATCAACTTTGAGACGGTGGCCGGAATCGAGCTGAAAACGGGCTCCGGCACGACCTACCCGCTGACGCCGGTGGCCGTCATGATCGATCAGAGCGCTCTGCTGTTGAGGGCCGAGGGCTTCTCGCTCCCGATGGAGATGCCGGCCTTTGCCCAGGGCGTCATTGAGGACGCCGGCGAGGTCCTGGTGGCGAACGTGACGCGCTTCGGCAGCCTTCGGGACATCCGGGTCAGGGGCGCGAGGCTGGCCAGGTACTTGACGCACGAGGACGACCTGGAGATGTTCGCTCTGGGCGAGGGCCTTGCCGGGGGCAGGTCGGCCGCCAGCGTGCTGCTCTTTGACTCCGAGGGCTCGCTGGCCGCCATCGTGGTCTCGCAGATGCTGGTCAGGATGGACGGGCGCAAGGGCTATTTCACGCAGTGGCCGCGGGCCGGGGATGGCATCTCGGTGGATTCGCTTCGGCAGGCGGTCGGTGATGCGGCGGCCGAGGCGGGCCGATACACGCACCGCATCAAGTTCCACTTCCGGCAAGAGGAAGATGATGACTCCTCCTTCTACTACTCGTCCGGCTACGGCGAGGATGTGCCGGAGGATGAGTGGATCGCCTACGGGCTGGCGGTGGACGCCACCCACATATTCATCCCCGCCGAGATCGAGCGCAACAAGATTGAGACCATCGAGGCGATCGACATAGAGTTGGGCCCGGGCAGGGAAGTAGAGGGCGAGTTCGCCGGCGTCTTCAAGGAGTTCGGTGGCATGTTCGTGCGCTGTCCCGAGCCGCTTGAGTTCGCCCCCGACCTGTTCGACGAGCGGGATATCTCCGACATGGCCCTGTTCGTTGACGTATCGGTCAAGCACCGTTTCGGCGCCAAGGATGCCCTTGCCAAGTACAACCGGTTCTTCGGGACGGACAAGGGATACAAGGATAAGGAGTTTCGCCAGTCGCAGCGGCCGATCCTGTCCGGCTCGTTCGTGCTCGACACGGCCGGCGGCTTCTACGGGTTCAGCACCCGTGAGAAGCGTTACGAAAGCGTTGAGGACGATGACATGTCCTGGCGCTACGGCCGGCGGTTCTACTACGCGAGCTCCGGGGGAGGCGACGAGCGCTGTTTCGTCTTCGCGGACGTGAAGGACCGCTTCCGCGAGCCGGCCGGGCACTTCGACCCCAAGGTCCGCGTGAAACGGATGCAGGAGCGCAAGGAGCTGGCGTGGCTCGGCGTGGAGTTCCAGGCCGTCACGCCCGAGCTTGCCAAAGAACTCGGCGCGGAGAAGGGAACCCGCGACGGGCAGTACGGCCTCCTGGTCAGCCTTGTCTACGAAGGATCGCCCGCCCAGAAGATGGGCATCCGACCGGGCGACCTGCTGCTGAGAATCCAGGAGGAGGGAAAGGCCGGCGAGCACCTGCTCGAAGGCGGCAGGGACCGTTACTACTATGACTGGGGCTACTCGAGCATGCTCATGGACACGGACTTCGAGATGCCCTTCGTGGACGCGGGTTGGTTCAACAGGAGGAACAGCCTCACTCAGTTGCTGACGACGCTCGGACCGGGCACCGCGGCCGTCCTGACCTACAGTCAGGACCACGAGGTGAAGTCGGCGGAGTTCGCCATCGAGAAGGCCCCGCCCGACCTGAACAGCGCCGATAAGTACAAGAGCGAGTGGACGGGCCTGACCGTCAAGGACATCACCTACGAGGTCAGGCGCATCATCCGCCTGGGCGGGGAGTTCGAGGGCGTCGTCGTCTACGAGGTGGAGCCGGGCTCACCGGCCGCCGTCGGCCAGATCACGCCGATGGAGTTCATCGAGGAGATAGACGGCCGGAAGGTGGCGCACATCGCCGATTTCGAGCAGATCGTCGAGGCCCTGGTGGCCTCGGGCCGCGAATCCGCCACGTTCAAGGTGAGGAGCCTTGACGAGTCGAGGTTCGTTGAGGTGCAGCTTGAGAAGCCCGAGGAACCCGGCGCGGCGATCCAGGAGATCCTGAAGCGATTGCCCGGCATGGGCCGATAAGGCAGCGCAGCGCCGCGGCGACAGGCCGGCTTTCAGAGGGCCTCCTCGACCCCTCACGAGCCCGAGCTCAGGGCCTCCAGCGTCTGGCTCAGAGAGGTCACGTGGTTCATCTCTTCGTGGATGAGCCCCTCCACCTCGGCCTTGCCCAGCCCGTCCGGCACCATGTCCTTCAAGCCCAGGAAGAAGACCACGGAGTCCTTCTCGAATCTGATGGCGATTTCCAGGACCTCCTCCGGGCTCTCCTTGCCGCTGAGCAGTTCGGGATGCTCCCGCTGCGTGTTGAAGACGTGCGTGTCGGCGGCGGCCCGCAGGTAGAGGGCGGTCTCCCCGTGGGGATCGTATTCCATCTCAGGGGCGGCCCCCGGCGGCAGCTTCGCCTTCAGCTCCGCGAAGAGCTTCTCGTGGTCGGCCTCCATCTCGGCCAACTCGAGCAGGAGCTCCTTGACCTCCGGGTGAGTTGCCCCCTCCGCTGCGCGGCGATAGAACCGGCTGCCGTTGCGCTCGATCTGTAGGCCCATCTCCAACACTTCGTCGGCATTGAAGCTCAACGCCATCGTTCGCCCCTTTCTTGCAGAAGGGCCGTGCGCACTCGTCGGGTCCACGGCCACGCGGGCCCCCCATCAGAGACAGCCCGCTCTCCCTTATAGCCCGTCTCTGGCGGCGAATCAACTGGGCACAGGTTGGCTCGGCGGGTTGGAGGGCGCGCCCGGCTGCGGGGGTCTCACTCGACGGCCGCCGCGCTCGGCGGCCCGTCCGCCGGTATGCCCCAGAAACGGACGGTCGAATCGGTGCTGCCGGTGGCGAGCAGGCGCCCGTCCGGACTGAAGGCCGCCGAGGTAACCCATTGGGTGTGCCCGCTCAGCTCCCGGACCATTCGGCCCGTGCGCGCGTCCCAGAGCCTGACCAGGGTGTCGGGTCCGCCCGTGGCGAGCAGCCTGCCGTCAGGAGAGAAGGCAAGGGCCCACACCAGCTTCGCCAGGAGCGGCTGCCTGCCGACGCTCGCCGCAAACTGGCCGACGGCCCGGCCGGACTCCACGTCCCAGAGCCGGACGTTCCGGACTCCTGGTTCGGTGTGGGCTGTTGCCAGCAGGGAACCGTCGGGCGAGAAGGCCAGCCGCGCCGGCCTGCTGCCGGTCGGCAGTCTGCGGAGCAGCTTCGCGTTGGACATCCGCCAGATGCCGGTCTCCGCCTCGTCCAGGCCGGCTGCCAGGAACTTCCCGTCGGGCGAGAACGCTGCCGGCCTCTTGCCCCCGAAGTCCCCCGTGCCTGCGCGCTCGCCGGTCTGCACATCCCACAGGGCCAGACCTTTGACGTCCGCGGACAGCAGCACCCCCCCGTCGGGTGAGAAGCGCAGGGAACCCACGGCGTTGGCCTGCCCCTGCCAGGCGTTGAGGCGCTCCCCCGTCTTCAGAGACCACACCGTCAGGGAGCCGTCGTCGCAGCCGGCCGCCAGTCGGGCTCCGTCCGGAGTGATCGCGAGGGCCAACACCGACGCTTCGGTCCTGAGGGTCCTGACCGGCTGCCCGTCGGATGGGTC
>JAUVVP010000217.1 GCA_030604585.1 Planctomycetota bacterium
CACGCAACAGCCCTTTCCTTATAGTGAGCGCCGTTTGACATGTGAAGGGCATTCCATTTGAGGCCAGAGGAAGCGCCGATGCGCATACTCTACATTGACGTTGACTGTCTGCGGCCCGACCACCTCGGATGCTACGGCTACGCCAGAGCAACTTCACCCAACATCGACGGCCTGGCGGCGGACGCGCTGGTCTTCGACCGGTGCCACACCTCGGACGCGCCCTGCCTGCCGAGCCGCGCGGCGCTTTTCAGCGGGCGGTTCGGCATCAACAACGGCATCACGTGCCATGACGGGCCCGCCTCCCAACTGCGCTACGCCGGAAGCGGACACTCGCACCACAGCGAGGGCCGGATGCTGATGCGCGTGTTCCAGGATGCCGGCTGGAACACCGTCAGCTTCAGCGGATTCGCCCAGCGGCACGTCGCCTGGTGGTTCACTGCCGGCTTCACCGAATACCACGGCAACAAGCTGCCCGGCGGGAGCGAACAGGCCGAGGACGTGAACGCCCTCGCGCTGGACTGGCTTCGCGAGCGCGGACGCGAGGACAACTGGTTCCTGCATGTCCATTACTGGGATGTCCACTCGCCCTATGAATGCCCGGACGAGTTCATTGAGGCGGCCGCCGACGGGCCGCTGCCCGACTTCCCGGATGAGCAGACCATCCGCTGCCATCACCAGAACGTCTACGGCTCCAGGACGGCGCGCGACTGGTGGGGCCCGAGCTGGGAGTCCTGGTGCAAGAACATGCCCGATGAGATCGCCGACCGCGCCAGCTTTGCCCGCATGCTCAACGGCTACGACGGCAGCGTGCTCTACGCCGACCGGGCCGTTGGAGAACTGCTCGAGGTGCTGGCCGGCCTGGGCATCGAGGACGAGACGGTGGTGATCCTGTCCACGGACCACGGAGAGGCCGTCGGCGAGCTGGGCATGTACTTCGAGCACGGCAACGCCTGCGAAGGCGTGACGCGCCTCCCGCTCATCATCCGCTGGCCGGGCCTGACCGACGGCGGGCGGCGCAGCGACGCGCTCATCTACCAGCTCGACCTGTGCCCGACGCTGACGCAGATGCTCGGCCTGCCGACGCCGGGCCGCTGGGACGGGGCCAGCTTCGCCCCCGCCCTGCGGGGCGAACCGTTCAAGGGGCGGCCCTACCTGGTCTGCGGATGCGGCATCTACAGCTTCCAGCGCGCCGTGCGCACCCACAGGTGGCGCCTTATCCGCACCATACACTCCGGCATCTACCCACTGGAGCCCCTCTACCTGTTCGACATGGAGCAGGACCCGAACCAGACGCACAACCTGGCCGCCGAGCGGACCGACGTCGTGGCCGAGCTGGACCACATGCTCAGTGAGTGGTGGCACGAGCACTGCACGGGCTCGGACGCTTCGCTCGATCCGTTCCAGCTTCAGATGGCCGCGGGATTCACTCCGGACCTCTACTGCAGCCTCGACGCAATGTTGGAGCGGCTGAAAGACCTCGGACGGGACGATCAGTACCAGGACCTGGTGCGCCGCCGCCTGGAGCGGCCGCCCCTTCCCACCCCCTGGGGCAGCGTGCTGATCTGAGTTGTTGCTCTTCTTCCGCCCGATCACGAGCACACGGAAAGGCGGAACTGTCCCCACCTCCCGGGAGACCAGAGGATGACCAGCCGTGAGATCGTGCGCAAGGCCTTGACCTTCGGCGGGCCGGAACGCATCCCCATGTCCCTGCCCGCTCCCTACCCGAATGACTTCTGTTTCGCCGCTCCCGGGGACGATCCCCGACATCCCGAAACGGGCTGGGAAGAGGTGGCGCCGGGCCGCTGGGAGCGGGCCGATGAGTGGGGCAACACGTGGGCCCGCGTCGAGGGCTTCAGCAAGGGCGAGGTGGCACGCGGCGCGCTGGAGGACTGGGACCAGCTCGACCAGATCGAGCCGCCCGACTATGACCTGCCCGAACGCTACGAGCGGGTGCGCGGAGGCTTCGCGGCGGAGCCGGAGAAGTTCAAGGTCGGCGCCATCCCGGGCTTCCCGTTCAACATCGCGCGCAAGATGCGCCGCCTCGACAACTTCCTCATGGACGTCCTGGTCGAGCCCGAGAAGGCGGAACGCCTGCTGGCCCTGGTGGAAGCGCAGATGCACCACGGCATCCGCCGCCTGGCCGAGGCCGGGGCGGACGGCATCATGTTCCTCGAAGACTGGGGCACCCAGGACCGGCTGCTGGTCAGCCCCGAGGTGTGGCACAGGATCTTCAAGCCGGGCTTCGAGCGCCTCTGCCACACGGCTCACGAGCGCAGCGTCTTCGTGCTGATGCACTCGTGCGGCTACATCTACGAGGCCATGGAGGGCATGATCGAGGCCGGCATTGACGCCTTCCAGTTCGACCAACCGGAGCTCTACGGGGTGGACCGCCTGGCGGATGAGTTCGGCGGCCGCACGACGTTCTGGTGTCCGGTGGACATACAGAAGACGCTCCAGACGCGGGACGGGGCGAAGATCGAGGCGGGCGCAAGGCTTATGATCGAGGACCTGGGCGGCCGGGGGGGTGGCTTCATCGCCGGCTATTACGGCTCCAACGAAGCCATCGGCCTTGACCCGAAGTGGCAGGACATCGCCTGCCGGGCATTCGTCAAGCACGGTGCGCCGGATCTCTGGGCGCACATGAAAAACGACTATTGACGTTTGCGCAGCAAGAGAAACGCCTCGTCTTCAGCGAGCGATCCTCGTCCCGCCAAACAGGCGGCGGGCAAGCCTCATCGCAGTCCCTGCGAAAACAACGGCTTCGAGGACGACGACGAGGACGACTCTCCGAAGACTGTTTCTCTTGCCGGCGCGAAGCTCATCAATCGGGAGGGTCTGCCCCCTTCTCCCAGCGGCTCGCGTGACATTTCAACAGAGCATCAGGGACTCTCAGTACTTCAAGTCGCCCAAGAACGTGTAAGCGGCGTCGTCGTAGAGGTCTATGCAGAGCAGCGACAGGGCCAGGTCGAAGACCTGCGACGGATCCACGCCCACCCGCGCGTAGTAGCCGGTGTGCAGGATGAACGGATCGGGGATAGCTATTTCCAGGGAGATCGTCTCCCAGTCCTGCCAGCCGCGCGACAGATAGGGGAGCGACAGGACGCCCGTGTATTTGCTGACCCGGGGCTCGTAGATCATGATCTTGGCGGGGCTGCCGAAGACCGGGTCGGTCATTTCCTTCATGTGGAGGCGCCAGCCGTCCATCTCGCTGCCGGCCACCTTGTAGGCACTGGCCAGCAGCGGCGTCTGGTCTATGCGGACGTAATGGACGGGGCCGAACCCTATCTTCGAGCGCGTGTCGAGCATGACTCCGTAGCCCCGGCGGTCCCACTCCAGGTCGCCGGTGGCCTTATAGAGCGCACCGAGGTGGAACAGCTCGGTTACCTCCACGTAGACGCCGATGGCCGGCGGCAGGAACCCCACGGCCTTGGACCCTTCGGTGGCGGGCAGCACGGGCGGGACACCGCCGAAGGCCACCGTGCCGCAGTCCAACAGATCATCCCGCACGTTCTTCAGGTAACCGCAGCCCATGGTGCTGAAGGAGAGCCCGATCAGTGCCGCCAGAACGAGAGCCTTGCGCAAAGAGCCGGTCCGAGCCATGTTTGCCTCCCCCGTCAGTTGTCCGTAGGAGCCGTCCTCGGCCTCCCAACAACGGCCGAGATTCACCCGGATATTACAGCCCACGCAGGGCTGGGTCAAGCCCTTTTTCCGGCGTACCTTCCGCTGTGGCGGGCCGGAGAGCCGCTGCAGGGCCGGCGCGGGGGGCAGTCCTGTGCGATTGGCACCGGCCTGCCGGCAGGATATAATCGGCAGACTTGGCTCGCGCCCGGGCGCCGGGCACGGATGCACGTGATCGAGGCGATGCGGATGGACGAGCAGCCGACTGCGGAGTCGGCCGGCGACAGCACGGGCGTCGGCGAGGACCTCGAATCCTATGGGCGCCGGCTGGAGGAGCAGAGGCAGCCGGCGCTGCGTTTTGCCCGCCGGCTGCTGGGCGACGCGCACGATGCTGAAGAGGCGGTGCAGGAGGCCTTCATGCGGCTTCTGAAGGCCCTGGGGCAGTTCGGGGGGCGCAGCTCCTTCCGCACCTACGTCCTTGCCGCCGTGCGCAACAGTTGCCTGGACAGGTGGCGCAAGCGGCTCACCAGCAGCGGGAGGCTGCGGGAGATCAATCCCACCACCACGGCCTTCTTCCGGCGGCTTCCGCAGGGGGGCCGGTTCGTGGGCGTCTCCACGCAGCTTGAGAGGCGCGAGTCGCAGGAGATCGTCAGGGCCGCCATAGACAGCCTCCCCGAGAGGCAGCGCGCCTGCATGGTGCTGCGCGACCTGGAAGGGCTGCCCTATCGCGAAGTGGCGGAGGTGCTCGGCATCACGGCCAATCACGTCGGCGTGCTGCTTTACCATGCGCGGATCGGCCTCAGAAAGCTCATCGAAGAAGGGAGCCTCTTCGGTGGCGATTGACGAACAGATGGGCGCCAGGCTGGCGGCCTACCTGGACGGCGAGGCCGGCGACGCCGAACGTCAGGAGGTCGAGGCGCTCGCCGGCAGGGACCCGCAGGTGCGCAGCGCACTGGAGCAGATGCGCGAGGCCCGCAGCGCGCTCCGCCGGTACGACATCGAGACAAGCGCCACCACGGCCGACACGACGCTGATCCCGCGCGACATTTCCGGGCAGCGCATGGACCACTTCATCGTGGAGTGCAGGATCGGCCGTGGCGGCATGGGCGAGGTCTACC
Source organism: Planctomycetota bacterium (assembly GCA_030604585.1). Taxonomy (GTDB): domain Bacteria; phylum Planctomycetota; class Brocadiia; order SM23-32; family SM23-32; genus JAUVVP01. Next base: position 4,737 of record JAUVVP010000217.1, read on the forward strand.
GCGCCCTGGACACCAGCCTCGACCGCCCGGCAGCCCTCAAGCTGATATCGCCGACCGCCGCGGCCACGCCGCAACTGGTGGACCGCTTCGTGCGGGAAGCCCGCGTGCAGGCGCAGATAGACCACCCGCACGTGGCCCACATCTACTACGTGGGCCGCCACGAGGAGCGCCCCTATTTCGCAATGGAGTACCTGCCCGGCGGGTCGCTGGAGGACCGCCTGGCAAGGGAGGAGAAGCTTGACCCGGAGGAGGCCATTGACATCGTCGTCGAGGTGGCCGACATCCTGGACTCGACGCGGCGGCGCGGCATCGTCCACCGCGACCTGAAGCCTTCCAACATCATGTTCACCGCCGACGGCAAG
>JAUVVP010000013.1 GCA_030604585.1 Planctomycetota bacterium
AAGTTGGAGTCCTGTTCCTGGGCGGGCTGGCCGCGCTGGCCGGGCCGGAGGTGAACCAGCCGGTCCTCAGGCAGATGGGCGACCTTCTGTCCACCATCAGCGGCATCCCCTGCGATCTGGGCAGCATCCGGCCGGAGAAGCGCCGCTCAGACCTGGAGAAGTGGGCAGAGACCGTCAGGAAGATCGGCCTGCCTCTCGAACTCCCCGCCGCATAGGCGTCCCCAGAGCCGGGGCGCCGGTGCACCTGCCTCCAGCAGCCGTCCCCGCTGCCACTCACGCCGTTCCACCTGCCAACGCCCTCAGGCCTTGAGACAGCGCACGAAGTGGCCGGGGCCGACCTCCCGCAGCTCCGGCACAGCCTGGCGGCACCGCTCCTCCGCCACCGGGCAGCGGGGGTGAAAGGGGCAGCCGGCCGGCATGCCGACCGGTGCGGGAGCATCTCCCCTCAGGTCCCGTTCGCGCCTGGCCTTTCCGGGGTCCGGCGAGGGTATGGCAGCCAGCAGCAGCTTCGTGTACGGATGGAGGGGCTCTCTGTAGAGCACGTCCCGGGGGGCGGTCTCGACGATGCGACCCAGGTACATCACCGCCACCTCGTGGGAGATGTGCTCCACGACGCCGAGGTCGTGCGAGATGAACAGGTAGGAGATGTGCCTCTCCTGCTGGAGGTCTGCCAGCAGGTTGATGATCTGGGCCTGGATGGAGACGTCCAGGGCGGAGACGGGCTCGTCGCAGACGATGAAGTCGGGGTTCAGGGCCAGGGCGCGTGCGATGCCGACGCGCTGCCGCTGCCCCCCCGAGAACTCATGGGGATAGTGGTTCAGGTAGGCCGGCGAGAGGCCCACGCGCTCCAACAGCTCTCCCACTTTGACACGGCGCCGCCGGCCCCGGGCCGCCCCGTGCACAGTCAGGGGCTCGCCCACGATGCTCCCCACCGTCATGCGCGGGTTGAGCGAGCCGTAGGGGTCCTGAAAGATGATCTGCATGCGGCGCCGCAGGGGCCGCAGCCGGCCGCGCCTCAGAGAATGGACGGATATGCCGTCGAACAGTATCTGGCCCGCCGTGGGCTCCAGCAGCCGCAACAGCGTCCGGCCGGCGGTGGTCTTGCCGCAGCCGCTCTCCCCGACCAGTCCCAGTGTGCCGCCCCGCCGCACCTTGAACGAGACGCCGTCAACGGCCTTCACGTGATCCGCAACGCGTGACAGGATGCCCCTGCGCACGGGGAAGTACTTCTTCAGGTCGCGCACCTCCAGCAGTATGTCCTGCTCAGGCATCAGTTGCCCTCGTGGCATCGGTCACGCTCAGCCTGGCGGCGAGCGGGTTCCCTTGCTCCCAGTAGCCCTCAAGCCGGATGCAGGCCGCAAGGTGCGACGGCCTGATCTCCCGAAGCTCGGGGGCCATAGTGGCGCAGTCCGGCGCCGCCATGTGGCAACGCGGGTGGAAGCGGCATCCGGTGGGGAAACGGCGCGGGTCCGGCACCTGGCCCGGGATCACCTCCAGCCTCTCTCTTTGCAGCCCCAGCACGGGCAGCGACTTGAACAAGCTCACCATGTACGGATGCAGTGGACTGCCGAAGATGGACTTCGCGTCGGCGTGCTCCACGATCTGGCCGGCGTACATCACGGCCACCCTGTCGGCGACCTCGGCGACCACGCCCAGGTCGTGAGTGATCAGCAGCACCGACATCCCCATCTCCTCTTGCAGGTCCCGCAGCAGGTCCAGGATCTGCGCCTGGATGGTGACGTCGAGGGCCGTGGTGGGCTCGTCGGCGATCAGCAGCGCCGGCCTCAATACAAGCGCCATGGCGATCATCACGCGCTGGAGCATGCCGCCCGACATCTGGTGCGGATAATCGTCGAAACGGCTGGCGGCGTCCGGCATCCTCACCTTCTCCAGCAGCTCGACGGCGAGCCGCCGGGCCTCCCGCCGGGAGACCGCCTGATGCGCCGTGATGGCCTCCACGATCTGGTTGCCCACGGTGAAGACGGGGTTCAGGGCGGTCATCGGCTCCTGGAAGATCATGGCGATGCGCTCCCCGCGGATGCTGCGCATCTGCCGCTCGGGGAGCTGCAACAGGTCCTGCCCCTCCAGCAGGACGGTGCCGGAGACGATCCGCCCCGGCGGCGAGGGGACCAGGCGCATGATGGAGAGGGCCGTGACGGACTTGCCGCAGCCCGACTCCCCCACCAGGCAGAAGGTCTCCCCCCGGCCGATCCGGAAGCTGACGCCGTCCACGGCGCGGGCCACGCCATCCTCGGTGCGGAAGTGAGTCGCCAGGTCTCGGACTTCCAGAAGTGTGTCCGCCTCAGCCACCTCTGCCTCACTCGGTCCTGAGTTTGGGGTCCAGGGCATCGCGCAGCGCGTCGCCGAACACGTTGAAGGCCAGCACCAGCACGAAGAGCGCCCCCGCCGCGGCGGTCAGGTGCCACCAGACGCTCGGGTCGCGGGAAAGCTCCATCCGCGCCTCGCTGATCATCGTTCCCCACGAGATCGTCGTCGCCTCCACGCCGATGCCGATGTAGCTCAGCACGGCCTCGGACAGGATGATGCCGCTGAAGCCCAGGGTGAATGTGATGATGACGATGTGAAAGAGGTTGGGCAGGATGTGGCGGAAGATGATCCGGGGCCAACCGGCGCCGAGCGCCCGCGCCGCCAGGACGTAGTCCGATTCGCGCAGCTTCAGAGTCTCGCCTCGCATCAGGCGGCACAGTCCCACCCAGCTCGTCACTCCCATGGCAATGCAGAGCTGCACGAGCCCCTTGCCCATCACCGACATCAGGGCGATCAGGAGCAATATCCCCGGAATGCACGCCAGCGTCGAGTAGATGTAGACGATGGCGTCGTCTATGAACTTGCCGAAATAGCCGGCGATGATGCCGAACAGAAGCCCCAGCGGGATGTAGATGGCCGCCGTCAGGCCGCCGAGGATCATGGCCGTCCGGACGCCCTTGACCGCTTTGTAGAGGACGTCCACGCCGAGTATGTCGGTCCCCATCACGTGCCGGCCTCTGAGCGGGGGCGAATAGCTCTCCGCCTTGTCCGTAGCGCCGACGACCTTCAAGAAGATCCAGTCCACCAGCGTCCCCCACCTGTGGGTGGCGGAATCACCGGAACCCAGCGTCTGCCGCACCGGGATGAAGTCCATCAGCCCGATGACCAAGTAGACCACGATGATGGCGAGGCAGACCATCGCCACCCGGTTGCGCCGCAGCCGGTGCCAGGCCTCGGCCCACAGCGAGCGCGCTTCCATGACTTGCGTCTCGTTCATCGCAGCCTTACCCGCGGGTCAACCAGGGTGTAGCTGATATCGGTCAACAGGTTGCCCAGGGCGAACAGCAGCGCCCCCAGGTAGACCATCGCGGCCATCACCTGCGTGTCGCCGTTGGCGACGGCCTCGACAGTCATGTTGCCCAGTCCGGGGATGCCGAAGAAGTTCTCCAGCAGCAGCGAGCCCATGAACAGGAACGGGATCGCCAGCACCGTCCGCGTCAGCACGGGGATCATGGCGTTCTTGAGGACGTGCTTGAACAGGATGAGGCGCTCGCCCAACCCCTTCGCCCTGGCCGTGCGCACGTAATCGCGGGTGATCTCTTCCAGCAGGATCGTCCGGTAGAAACGCACGTCGCCTCCCAGGCCCTTCACCACCGCGATCAGTATCGGAAGGATCAGGAACCGCGCCGCGTGCGCGCCGCCCGCATAACCGTAGATGGGAAAGGACCTCATGTACTGCGCAAGCAGCAACTGCCCCGCAATGATGTAGACGAGAATGGAGATGGACATGAACCCCACGCAGACGACAACCGCCCCCAGGTCCAGGTAGGTTGCCCGGAAGTAAGCCACGCCGAGCGACAGGCAGATGCCGACAACGAGCCCCAGCACGAAGATGGGCACGGTGAGCGTCAGCGAGGGCACCATGCCCTCCCTTATCTTGCGCCCGATCTCCTCGTGAGTCTTCTGCGTGCGTCCAAACCGGAAGAGCAGGAGCTTCTTCATGTGGTTGACGAAACGCGTGTCGGTCAGGCGCTCGAAGCCCTTCGCCTCGCCGTGCCAGAACAGGCCCTTGTCCCACCCGCGGGTGTGTATCAGGTTCTGAATCTGCTTCTCGTTGGCATGACGGCCCAGTTCCTGCACGGCGCGCGCCTTGGGCGGAAACGCCACGTCAAAGAGCAGGAACGTAAACACGCAGACCCCCAGCACCAGGGGTATGGTGTAGAGGACGCGCCTGATGATGTAGGCCATCATGGTCGCACGCTCCCGGCGGGCCAGCCGCGCTTGAACGCCGCCAGCAGCAACGCCACCAGGGCGAGGGCGCCCGCCAACATCAGCAGCGCCTTGTAGTTGGGGCGGTTCCACTGCCGCCGCAGCCTTTCGCGCAGTTCGACGTCCACATCGCTGTACTTCAGGTAGCCGCCCGTCATGGCGTGCGGCTTGGAGTTCTTGACCCACCGATGGTGCAGGATATAGCTGACCGAATGAGTGCTGGGGATCCAGACGGCGTCCTCGACGACGATGTCCACCATCCTTCTGATGATCTCCAGCCTCTCGGGCGTGTCCTCCATCGCCTTCATCTGCTCGAACAGCCGGTTGAACTCCGGGTTGTCGTAGGCGCTGGCGTTGGGGCCCGGCGCCTTGTTGGGGCCGTAGAGGAGCTGGAGGAAGTTCTCCGGGTCAGGGTAGTCGAGGATCCAGCCCACGCTGAACACCTGGAGGCGTCCTTCGTGCGTCTTGCGCAGGAACTCGGCCCAGGTGTTGGTGACTACGTCCACATCTATTCCCAGCTTCTCCATGTCGTTGGCGAAGGCGAGGGCGAACTGCCGGGCGGCGGGGCCCGGGCGGCCGATGTCGTAAGTGACCTTCAGGCGGTGCCCGTCCGGGCCGATGCCGCCCGGGTAGCCGGCCTCGGCCAGCTTCCGGCGCGCCCTCTCCAGGTCGAACTGCTTGTAGGGGTTCCTGAAGTCCGGGTCATAGCCGAACATGCCCGGCGGCACGGGCCCCTGGGCGGAGATCGAGCGCCCGTTGTCGAAGTGCTCAATGCGCCACTCGGTGTCGTAGGCGAGGCTCATCGCCTGGCGCAGCTTCCTGTTGGTGCCCACCACGGGGTCCGTCATGTTGAACGCCACGTAATAGACGACCATCTCCGGGAACTTGGTCAGCCGGACACCCTTCCGCTTGAATTCGTCGGTCAGTTCCTTGTTTAGCGTGATGGCCTCGGCGAAGTGGTCCTTGCTGATCCCGGAGCCGCCCCGATATCCCTGCTTGAAGTATATCCACGAGGGCTGGGCATCTCCGATGATGGTGTAGTGGACCTCGTCCACCAGGGGCAGCTTGCTGCCGGCCGCATCGAGCAGTCCCGCCTCGGCGTCGCCCGGTTCGCCTTCGTCCGGGTAGAACTCCTCCCGGTAGGTCGGGTTACGCTCCAGGACGAGCTTCCACCGCTTGCGCCACTCCTTCAGCCGGAACGGGCCGGTGCCGACGGGATGGTTCACGAACTCCTCGCCGTAATACTTGACCGCCTCGCCGGCCACGGCCGCCGTGTACGACATCTCCAGGGCGTACTTGAGCTGAGGGAACCGCTCCTTCAGCCGGATTTGCAGCGTGTAGAGATCGAGTGCCTTGAGCCCCTCGATCGGCTGCCCGTAGTCCATCTCCTCCTCCGCGGCCGCCCTGTCCACCGATTCCTCGTGAAACTCATCCAGGCCGATGACCTTGCCGGCCAGCAGCCACCAGCCGCGCGGGTCATTGGCATGGTCGGCCAGCCTCTTGATCGCGTAGACGAAGTCCTCGGCCGTCACCTCCCGGCCTCTGCCCCCGGTCTTCGTGAAGCACGGATCGTCCTGAAAGTAGACGCCCTTCTTGATCCTGATGGTGTAGGTCAGGCCGTCGTCGGAGACCTGCGGCAAGGACTCCGCCAGACAGGGCTTCAGTTCGTACGGACGCTTCAGGTAGTGGTACTCGTAGAGCGAATCGTAGATCTGCGCGATGATGCCGCCGGAGAGCGTATCGCCGGCCTGCACGGGGTCCAGCCCGTGGGGGTCCTCCCCCACCGTTCCGTAGACTACCTTCTTTCCCTCGGCCGGCGGGTAGGGATCGTTGGAGCACCCCGCGAGCAGGACGGTGCACAGCAGTGCAGCGGCCCCCAATGCCGGGACCCATTTGAAGGCGAGTTCACGCAACTTCCGCCTCTGACTGCCGATGTAACGTGGCATCAGGCCGACAAACGATTGATAACAGAAGCCCGCGCACCTGTCAAAGGCTGAGCGGAAACACAGAGAACCGGGAGAGACACAAAGACAAGAAGACAGCAAAGAGTTCAATGTCGTTTCTACTCGAAGCGGTGGACCTTTAGCATGTCGCTGCCGCCAGGGGTGCCGGTGGAGGCACCTGCCACGTAGACGACCGTGTCCCCCAGTGCGGCCAGGTCCAGCTCCAGCAGCCGCTTTTGCCCACGCTCGATCATCTCGTCGGTGCTCTCGAAGACGTCCAGCTCCACGGCGCGCACGCCCCACACGAGCGCCAGTTGGCGGTAGGTCCTGGGGTTGGGCGTGAGCGCGTAGATCGGCGCGTCGGGGCGCCGCTGGGAGATGTAGCGCGCCGTGCTGCCGGTCATGGTGAAGGGCACGATGCCGGCGGCGTTCAGCTTGTCGGCGATCGCGCACGCCGCCTCGGCCAGGGCGTGCTGCCGGGCGCTGCCGGCCGCCTCCCACTCCGGCGGGACCGGTCCCGGCTCCTCGCGGCGCAGCTCTTCGATCTTGCGCGCTATCCTGTCCATGACGCGGACCGCCCGCACGGGATAACGTCCTATGGACGTCTCGCCGCTGAGCATGACGGCGTCGGTGCCGTCCAGGATGGCGTTTGCCACGTCGCTGGCCTCGGCGCGGGTCGGACGCGGAGAATCCATCATGGACTCCAGCATCTGGGTGGCGGTGATGACCGGAACGCCGAGCCGGTTGGCCATGCGGATGGTCTTCTTCTGCACGGCCGGCACGGACTCGGTCGCCATCTCGATGCCCAGGTCGCCGCGGGCGACCATCACGCCGTCGGCCACCTGGAGTATCTCTCGCAGGTTCTCCACCGCTTCCGGTTTCTCGATCTTGGCAATGACGGGGGTATGCGCCGCGGACGGGCCGCAGGCCTCGATCTCCTGCTTGAGCCGCCGCACTTCATCGGCCGTGCGCACGAAGCTCAGGGCGACGAAGTCCACGCCGAGTCCGAGGCCGAAGCGCAGGTCGCGGATGTCTTTCTCGGTCGGGGCGGAGATGCTCAGGTCCACGCCGGGCAGGTTGATGCCCTTATGCTGGCCAAGCTGTCCGCCGAAGGTCACCTTGCAGCGGGCGTCGGCCCCATCGGTGGCGAGGACGGTCAGCTCGATCAGCCCATCGCTCAACAGGATGCTGTCGCCCGGGCTGACGTCGGCGGCAAGGCGCTCGTAGTTGACGGGCACGGTCCCGGCCTCGCCCTCGAAGTCGCCGGCCCTCAGCACGACCTCGGCCCCCTCTTGCAGCTCAACCGGCCCGTTGCCGCGCAGGCGACCGGTGCGGATGCGGGGGCCCTGAAGGTCCTGCATGATGGCCACGGGGCTATCGGCCTCGGCGGCGGCTTCACGGATGGCGTCCACGTAGCCCGCGTGGCTCCGGTGATCGCCGTGGGAGAAGTTGAGCCGGAAGACGTCCACCCCGGCCTCGACCATGCGGCGTATGGTCTCGAGAGTGCCGCTGGCCGGCCCGACAGTAGCCACGATCTTGGTGCGCGTCGGTTGCACGCGTGTTCCCTCACTTCGCGCTGAGTTTCTCCTGGAGCAGCCGCACGGCCTCGTCAAGCTGCTCCTGGCGGCTGTCCCTGTTGCGTTCGAGCCAGCCGTACACGTCCTGGCCCTCGGCGCGGTCCGGAGGCGGGGGCAGCCACCCGGCCACAACGTCGGGCTCTATGCCCTCTCCCTCGATGGTCTTGCCTCCGGCCAGTTCGGCGCGCCAGATGGTCAGCACCAGGGCCGAGCCGTCCGGCAGGTGCCGCAGGCCGGTGCCGGATCCCTTCCCCCAGGTCCGCGTTCCGATGATGGTCGCCCGCCCGTTGGCCTGGAGCGTGCCGGCAACGACCTCGGCGGCGCTTGCGCTGCGCCCATTGACCAGGACGGCGATGGGCACTGTGCTCGGCACTGCGACCTCCTCCGACGGCTCGTACAACGCCTGATACTCCGGGTGCCGGCTCCTGGTGCGCACGATGAGGCCCTCGTCCAGCAACATGTCGCAGAGCTGAAGCGTCTCGACCAGCAGGCCTCCGCCGTTGTCCCGCAGGTCCAGGATCAGGGCCCTCAGGCCTTCGGCCTGCCATGCATCCAGCGCATCGGCGAACTGGGAAGCGGTCCCCACCTTGAAGCAAGGCACCGTAATGAGCCCGATCCCGTCGGCCGGCATTTCCCACTGCACCTTCGGGAAGGGGATCGCTTCCAGCGCCAAGGTGGGCGTCAGGGTCTGCGCGCCGGCCGGCCGAAGCACTTCCAGGTGGACGTCAGCGCCGGCCTCCCAGAACGCCGCGGCGCGGACCTCGTTGATGAACCGCCCCTTCGTGTCCAGCCCGTTGATGCTGACGATGAAATCGCCGGGCCGGATGTCCGCCCGCCAGGCGGGGCCGCCCTCCACCACCTCCACCACCAGCGGGAAGCCGTCCGTCGGCCACAAGGACACGCCGATCCCCGTATAGGCGCCCTCCATCTCGGCGGCCCGGGCCTGCGCGTGGGCCGGGCTCAGGTGGGCGCTGTACTTGTCGCCCAGGCTCTCGACCATCGCCCGCATGGCGGCCTCGTAGAGCCGGTCCCGGTCCACCTCGTCCGCGTGATGCAGGGGAATGAGGTGAAATGCATCCCGCAGCGCAGCGCCGCGGAGACGGTCCTCCCTGCCGAGCCGGAAGTAACGAGCGCACCCGCCCGGACCGACAAGGAGAAGACAGAGCAGCGTCCACGCCAGGGCCGCAAGGAGCGTGCCCCTCCCTTCGCCTCGCCCCGCCGGCGTCGCGAAACCGGTGGTCTGCGCTCTCCCGCCCGTCGGCTGCACGCCTGCCTCCTCACCGCTCGTTCAGCTTGCCTTTCACGATGCGGACAGCTTCCTCAAGCTGTTCCTTCCTGGCCTGGTCGCGCTGCTTCAGGACCCATTCGCGCGCTTCCCTGCCGTCCAGGCCTTCGGGCACGGGCGGCAGCTCGCCGACCAGCACGTCCGGCTCGATGCCCACGCCCTCGATGACCATCCCCCCGGCCAGCTCGTAGTGCGAGACGGTCACGATAAGTCCCGAGTGGTCCGGCAAAGTCACGACATTGGTGACGGCGCCCTTGCCGACCGTCCTGGTGCCGGCGACGGTTGCCCGCCGGTGGGCCTGGAGGGCGCCGGCGACGATCTCGGCCGCGCTGGCCGTCCAGCGGTCCACAAGGACCACCACGGGCATCGTGTCGTCCACCACGACCTTGTCCTTGGCGTGTATGGGCGGGTTGGGCGACTGGCCCCGGCTCTGGAGGCCGAGGATCTGCCCCTCGCTCAGGAACATGTCGCAGAGCAGCACCGCCTGTGTGACCAGGCCCCCGCGGTTGCCGCGCAGGTCAAGGATGAGGCCCCGGGCGCCCTCGCCCTCCAGTTCGGCGAGGGCCCGGGCGGCTTCCTCGGCGCTGCCGCGGTCGAACGCCCCCAGGCGGAGCAGGCCTATGCCGCCCTCCAGCATCTCCCACTCGATGTTGGGGATGCTGATGACCTCCCGCACCAGCTTGACCGAGAGCGTCTGCCCGGCCGCCTGCCGCAGCAGTTGCAGCGTTACCTCCGTGCCGACCTCTCCGCGGATCATGAAGACGACCCTATCGAGGGGCAGCGCTGTGACGTCCTCCCCGTCCACGTGCGTGATGATGTCGCCCGGCTCTATGTCGGCACGGGCGGCGGGGCCGTTCGGGAGCACCTCGTCAATGAGCGGCTTGCGGGACAGTGGGTTGAGCATCACGCCGATGCCGGCGAACTCGCCTTTGGTCTCCTCGCCCACGCGCCGCATCTGGGCGGCGGTCAGATAGAAGCTGTACTTGTCCTCCAGGCCGGCCACCATGCCCCTCATAGCCGCCCGATAGAGGGAATCCCGGTCCACCTCCTCGACGTAGTCCTCCGCGATGAGGCGCAGGGCCTCGGCGAATGCAGCCACCTGAAGCCGCTCCTCCGCGCTGGGGCGATAGAAGAGCCAGAGCACGAACCAGATGAAGAGCAGCCCGAGCAGGGCCCAGGTGAGCACGGGCAGATAGGAGTAGGGGCGGCCCTGACGCCGCGCCGTTTCGGGATCGGTTGGCATCGCGCTCAGCCTTCGGGTGTCTCGGGCTTGTACAGCCCGTAGCCTTTAGTGCAGAAGAGGACGCGGCTGAGGCGAGCGCCGTCTTCGCGGTTCTTGACGATGAGCCGGTATCTGCCCTCTTCGAGTTCCAGCCCCGCCCCGCCCGTCACGGGCAGCCAGTGCCACCACTCGAGCGTGCCGTCCTGCACGACGTACTCCCGCGGCTCCGCCCCCTCACGCTGGAGCATCAGGATGATGGAATTGCCGCATGAGTCCTCCCACCAGACGCGCACCCACGGGTAGTAGGCGCCGGGCCGAGGCACGTCCAGTTCGAAGACGGCCAGATGGTCATCGGACGGCGGACCGGCCGCCTGCTCGTCGTATTCCTGCTCGGGGCGGCCGTCGTCCTCGCACCAGACGTAGCTCACCCTGGCGGACTCCGCCGGGGCCGAGCCCGTGCCCTTATTGTCCGGTCCCTCCTCCAGGGACATGAGCCCACGCATCTCCACCACGTCCCGCGCGCTGATAACGATGTCCTGCGCCGCCTGGAACCGGTCCCATGCCGCCAGCGCCGCCGGGGCGGCACCTTCGGCGGTCGGCTCCTCGGGCGGCGCTTCAGCCGTCGCCCCGGCAACGTGCGCCGGCGCCACGGAGGAAGACGGCAGCAGGGACAGGGCCACCACCAGACCCGCCGCCCCAGCCAGCAGCACGACCCAGACCGCTGTGGCCTTCACGCTGCGTGTCTGCTCAGGCACCGCGCCGCTCCTCAGAAGTGGGAGACAAGCCTCAGCCGATTCTACCAGATCGGCCACAGAACGGGCAAATAGAGGCCGACTCGGCGCTTCACGACGGCCTTGCAGCGGGCTGCCGCAGGCGTATAATGGCCAGCCGGGGCAAGAGGGACGACCCCGGCGCATCCCTTCTGAGGAGTGAGCAAGTGATCTGGACTCCGCCTATTGCCGCACTGGCCGATGTCGTCGGACCGATAGGCTACGAACCGGTGCTGCGCATTGCGCTGGCCGCCGCCCTGGGCGGGATGATCGGATGGGAACGGGAGCGGCACGGCCGTGCAGCGGGGCTGCGCACGCACATGCTGCTCTGCGTGGGCTGTACGCTCATCATGCTCGTGTCGCTCTACCTGCCCACGCTCTTCGCAGATTCGGCGGCGAACGGAGTCATTCGGGCGGACCCGGGCCGCATTGCCGCGCACGTGCTCAGCGGCCTGGGCTTCCTCGGGGCGGGAGCGATCATCGTCTTCGGGCAGCGCATCCGCGGCCTGACGACCGCAGCGTGCATCTGGGTCACCGCCGCGATCGGCCTGGCGGTCGGATGCGGTTATCTGTTCCCGGCGGTCCTGGTGTTCGCCGTGGTCATGTTCGCGCTTCACGTGCTTGGGCGCTGGGAGCGGCAGATAACCGCAAAGGACCAATACGTGCGGCTGGCGCTGGAGTTCTCGCAGCCCGCCGAGCGGATCGAGCGGGTCAGGGAGCTGCTGGCGGCGCATTCGCTGGACCTGCTCCATTACACGCTGGACTGGCGCAGGGACGGCGTGGTCTACAGGATGCAGTTGCGCTACGCCCGGCCGGTGAACTTCGAGCAGGTCACCGCCGACCTGGCGGAGGCGCTCGGTGGGCAGGAACTGGCGAGCATAGAGTGGACGTGACCCGCGGGGGCCGGCTTGCTCACTTCTTCCTGTGGAAGTTCTTCCTTATGCCGCAGGCCTCGCGGGCGCCGGTCCAGGTGCCGAAGTACTTGCAGGCGGCGCTGTAGAGCGAGGAGTGGTTCTGCCGCATGTTGGGGGCGGCCAGGTCCTCGCCGGCGCGGTTGAGCGCTTTGATCTCCTGCTTGATGACGTCAATGCTCCAGCGGCGTCTCTTGTAGACGGCTTCGGGGGCGATGCCGGCGGCCTCGAGAGCCGTGTCCCAACCTCCGAAGTAGTTCAGAGCCGCATTGAACAGCTTGGAGTCCTGGTCCTGCATTGCCTTGGAGTTGAGCGGCCTGCCCCGCCGCCAG
>JAUVVP010000394.1 GCA_030604585.1 Planctomycetota bacterium
ACGGGCCGCATGTTGGCCGAGCGCACGCGCCTGGCGCGGTCCAGCGGCGTGGGCGGCAGGAAGCCCGTGTGAAGCACCAGCGGCATGCCGAGCGCTTCGGCGGCCTCGTAGACCGGAAAGAAGGACTCGTCGTCGTACGGAGCCGGTGGCGCCCAGGCGCAGAGGCCCTCGAAGCCGACTCGCCTGAGCCTCTCAACGGTCGAAGCCCCATCCTCGCCGAGGCTCAGGCTGGCGAACGGGACGAACAGCTCCGGATACGCGTCGGCCTGCCTGCGCACCTCCGCGTTGGCGGCCAGACCATATCTCGCCTCCCCTCCGCAGATGCACAGCCGGTCCAGGCCCAGGTTCCTGGCCGTCTCAGCAAGGGCCTCGCCGTAACCCGGCTCCTCGTATACGGGAACGTGGAAGTCAATCAGCATCTCGTACCTCCCCGGCAGCGAACCTACTCAGTGCGGTGCAACTGGAGCGGATAATACTCTAACAGAAACGGCCGATTTCGCAACGCGATCCCGCGCCCTGCCGCCCCATCCGGTCCAGGCCCGGCGCAGCCAGAAACAGAAAGGAGGGCGACGCGCATCGCCCTCCTCTGGTCCTGCTCTGTTGTCAGGGGGGCGCTATTCCCCCGCCTCTTCGTCGGCCTCCTCCTCTTCTTCGGCTTCCTCTTCCTCCGGCGCGCCTTCTTCGTCAGGCTCCTTCTCGGCCGCCTCCTGTTCGGCGGGGCCTTCCTCTTCGGCCTGCTGCTCGGGCTGCGGTTCCTCTTCTGCGGGGGCCTCCTCTTCCCCGGCAACCGGCTCCTCGACGAAGCCCTCGACCTCCTCTTCCTCTTCAGCCTCTTCGTAGACTTCCTCGATCTCTATGTTGTCCTGGTCCTTGCGCATGAGGAAGAAGACGATGGTGTTGGCAGTGAAGAAGTAAGAGAAGACGTAAGCGACCGGGACGGCACGCAGCGCCACCATCAGGGCGACGATTATGCCGCTCAGAATGCCGCCGAAGCCCGCGGTGCCGGGCAGCAGGGCGATGCGGAAGGCGCTCCCGCTGACGCCCGGTTCGTAGAGGACCCAGGGGGTGCCGCTGAAGAAGCCCATCTCGACCGTCCGGTAGATGGAATAGATCAGCAGCTCAGTGAGGGCCCAGGCCACCACGGCGCCGATGACGCCGATGACGCCGACCACGAGCGTGTAACAGATGAAACGGCGCAGTCCCCACAGGACGTAGCTGTAGGCGGTGCTCCAGCTCTCGAAGGCGTCCTTGCCTCCCACGGTGACGGCCGGCATCATCAACCCGAAGCTGAGAGCGCCGAAGAGGGCCAGGAAGATGATCGTCAACGTCGAGGCGACCAGAAGCGGGAAGCCCGGGAAGATCAGCAGGATGCGCCCGACGTACCAGAAGGACGCAATGAAGCCGCCCAGGATGTTAAGCAGCGCCAGGAACAAGATGGCAACGAAAGGCATCAAGGGTGCGAGGAACAGGGCCTTCCGCCTGGACTTGACGACCGCGCGGCCCTCAGCGAGCGTGGGCAGGTCGTCCCGCGCGTACTCGAGGGCGGTCAGGCGGCTCACCACGCCGCCGGCGCCGCTCCAGACCCAGAACAGGCCGGCATACAGGAGCGCCGAGAGTGCCAGGTGAACCAGCCCGCCGTGAAACGGGTTGAGAAGGGGAAGGAAGACGCCGACCATCTGCAGCCCGCTGCCCTCCAGAAAGCGCCACAGCAGGGGACTGTCGCCCCAGGGATCGCCCATCTTTGCAAGGGCCTCCACCTGGCCGGGAAGCAGGCCCTTACCCGCCAGCCACATGTAGAGGAAGGAAGCCACCACCATGATGACCACGGTGGAGACGGTGGCGATGAAGCCGACGTATATCTTCTTGGCGTCGAGGGCCAGAGCGTAAGCCGACAGAAGGTCCCGCCAGTCTCCGGTACGCTTCCTCATCACGTCCCTCCGCTGCCTCAAGGTTCGGCGAAGTGTGCCGCCGCAAGCGACTTCTGAGCGGTCACTTTATACGTGCGCCAGGCGCTTTGTCAACAGTAAATGGGGCGAGTGCTCAATTTTCGGCGCTCCGCCCGGACGGGTCTTCCGAGCCGGGCTCGAGCGGTTCTTCAATGCGGTGCTCGCCGCTGAGCCACTTGCCCAGATCAAGCAGCTTGCACCGCTCGCAGCAGAAAGGAAAGAAGGGAGCCCCCGAACGCCGGGAACGCACCACCTGCTTGCCGCACTGAGGACATTCGACTCTCAGTTCGTCCGGAGACATGAACTCACCCCCCGCGCGACGCCAGCCAACCTGCGGACCGGCCGAAGCGTGTCAGCTCGAGGAGCTGTCGCCGTCGCTCTTGGAATCGGACGACTTTGACTCGGAGTCGCCCGACTTGGAGTTGGAGGAGGAGTCTCGCCTGTAGTCGGTCGCGTAGAAGCCGGAGCCCTTGAAGATGATCCCCGCACCGGTGCCGATCAGCCGGCGAAGGCCGTTGCGGCCACACTTGGGACACCGGCTCAGGCGGTCGGCCATTATGGACTGAAAGGCCTCGAACTTGTGTTTACAGTGTTTGCACTGGTAATCGTAAGTGGGCATGCTTCGGGTATGCCTTCCGCTGTTCTTGCCGGGGTGAGGTTCGGTCCGCCAGGGAACCCGAAAACCTTATTGTAGGCGACCTGCCGTTGGAAGTCAATGGCCTTGCACGGGTTAGCACGAAGGGTCCTCACCCGAGGCGGTCTGCTCGCCGCGGGGCTGCTCGGGTTGCGGTCCGGCCTGAGCGCTTCCGCTCACCACGACCTGGCTGGGGCGGATGACCACGTCACCCATCACGAAGCCCTTCTTCAGCTCTCTGATGACGGTGTTGGGCGGCGCGCCGTCCACGTGCTCCTGCATGGCCGCCTCGTGGTAATGGGGGTCGAACTTCTGCCCCGTCGCCTCGACGGGGCGGATGCCGAACTTCTCGAAGGCGCCGTAGAACTCCTTCTCGACCAGGCGCAGGCCCTCGACGATGTTCTCTGCGCCCTCGGCCTGTCGGGCGGCCTCCAGGGCCCGTGCCAGGCTGTCGGCCATCGGCAGTATCTCCTCGGCCAGGCTCCTGAGGGTCGCCTCCCGGTCCGCCTGGCGGAACTTGTCTATGCGCTTCTGCAGGTTCTGGTAGTCGGCCACGGCTCGCTGGAGGCGCTTCAGGTAGTCGTCGCGCTCTCTGGCCAGCGTCCGAAGCTCTTCGTATTCCGCGCGCGACAGCGTCATCGGCTCGGCGGTGGCCGCCGCCTCTGTCTGCTGAGAGCCAGGCTCTC
>JAUVVP010000039.1 GCA_030604585.1 Planctomycetota bacterium
CCAGCGAGCTCCACCGCTGCAGCCATCGGCAGAGCTCCGCTCCGTCAATGCCCGGCAGGATCAGATGCACCACGATGGCGTTGAAATCGCCGTCCCGCTCCACGTGCAGCATGGCGCGCTCGGCCGAGGTGGCCGTCGTCACGACGTGGCCGCCCCGGGCGAACAGGGCACGGACGCCCTGCGTGCGCTCCTCGTCGGCATCAACGTAAAGGACCTTTGCCATGCTCTATCTGTCCTCGTCAGCGCCGGCGGCGCCGGCGACGGGAGCCAGACCGACGGCGTCGAATATACGGTCAATGTCAACGTGCTCTTTGATGATGCGTTCGGCCAGGGCTATCTTGTCCGTGTCCCTGACCGTCAGCTTGGGCACGAGGCTGCGCACTTTGAACGCGGCGGTGGCGGTGTCGTCTTCGGTCAGCAGCACCGGCACGTCCACCTCGCACAGGATGTTGACGATGCTCAGGTGAGGGACGAAGCCGCCGGTTAGCAGCAGGCCGGCTATGCGCGGCGCGCCTCCCCGTCCGGTCATCAGGTGAGCGTTGATGGAGGCGAGTATGTTGTCCACCCGGTCCCCGGGGACGACCACCAGGCTGCCGTCGGTCAGGTAATCGATCATGTTCTGGGCCGTCATGGCAGCCACGATGATGTCGCGCACCCTGTTCTTCAGAAACGTGCCGCCGCAGAGCACTTCCAGGCCGTATTCCTCCCGGATCTGGATCATCGTGGGATAGGTCAGCTCCTTGCGGTACGGAATGACCCCGATGCACTCTATCCCGACGTTGGCCAGGCCCTGCCGGAGGGCGGCGCTGACCTTCTCGTACTTCTCCTGATAGACCTTGTTGATGATGGCGCCGATCACCGTCACCCCGAGGCGGTCGAACAGTGCCTCGTTAAGGCACAGCTCATCAATGCTGCTGCCGATGCCCCCGCCGGTGACGATGACGCACCTGGCGTCGAGGAGCTTCGCCACCTGCGCGTTGGAAGAGTCAATAACCGAACCGACGCCGGCATGGCCGGTGCCCTCAATGATCATGACGTCGTGGCCTTCCTCGAGGCTGTCCACCGCCGCCAGGATGCGCCCGTGGATGGCCTCGGGGTCGCGGTCGAAGATGTAGTTGCTGGTGAATCCCCGCGGGATGGTGACCGGGCTGAGGGCCTTGATCGCACCGCCGGCCTGCAGGGCGCGCTTGAAGAGCACGGCGTCCTCGTCAACCTGCTCTTCATCTTCCATCACGTAGCGCTGGCCGACGGGCTTGATGAAGCAGGCCCTGTAGCCGCGCTCCGCCGCCGCCTTGTAGAGCCCCACGCTGATGGTGGTCTTGCCGGCATGCTGCTCGGTGGCGGCGACGTATATCCGCTTCATGGCATTTCAGCCTCGCCTGGCGGCCGCGGGGCCCTTCCCTTCCAAGGCCGAGACCAACCTCTCCGCGGCCACTATGCCGTCCTCCATGGTGAAGATACTGAGCAGGTTGTCCGAGAAGAGGACGTTGCAGGAGGGCGGGAAGTCCTCGTCGCCCTCATAGCGCACGACCTGGAACTCCAGCAGGGGAAAGAACCGCAGTATGCAGCGCACGGGGCCCTGCCCCACGGGCGCGCCGCCGAGGCGCTCGATGGCCTGCACGAACGTCTGCCGGTCGCGCCCGGCCGTCCGGCTCAGCCTCCCGGTCACCCTCTGCTCGAAGGCGGGCTGGTATCCCCGCCCGTCCGGAAAGTCGGCAAAGGAGGCGAAGCCCCCGGGCGGGACCGGCTCGCGCGCTCCGAGATAGTCGAGCACCAGTATCTGCCAGACCATGGACACCTCCCCTCCGCCCGGCAGCACGGACATGGCGAAGGGCGACGCCTGCACCCTGAACTCCCAGCACAGCGAGGGCAGGATTATGGTGCCGCCGTCCTCAGCCAGGCGGGCACCGATCAGAGCAAGCCGCTCGGCGCCCAGCCCTTCCTGCAGGCGGCGCAGGGCAGCGTCGCGGGCGATCTCATAGTGGTCCTGCCTGGGCAGCCGCATCGTGACTTCCCCGGGGTGCCATCGGCAGCGGGAGGTTACCTGCTGCTCAGATAGGCGGCGATATAGTCGTCGCAGTAGAGCTGCTTCTCCAGGAGGATCTCCGCCGTGATCGCCGCGTTCATCAGGTCCTTGTCGAAGGCGTCCATGATGGCGGCGTTGAGGCCGACGCCGACGCACATGCTCAGGTAGATGCGGTTCAGCAGCGAGCGCTCCTTGCAGCTCTGGCTGACGTTGGACAGGCCGAGGACGAAGTTCGGCGCCGGGTCGGATATGAGCTTCAACTGCGTTATGGCGCCCATGACGGCGGCCGGCTGCTTCGGACCGACGTTGACCGGCAGTATGACCGGATCAATGTAGAGGTCCACCATGTCCAGGCCGTGTTCCATGGCCTTGGTGACGATCGTGGCGCCCATCATCACCCGGCCGTCCACGTCGCGGGGCACGCCGGTTTCGTCAAGGGTCAGAGCTACGAGCTGGGAACCGGTCTCCACGGCCAAGGGGACGTACCGGTCCAGCTCCGGCACGCTGGCCTTGGTGGAGTTGATGATGGCGGGGTTGGTGCAGGCCTTCACCGCCTCGGACATCACGTCGAACTTCGGCGTGTCCACGCAGATGGGCGCGTCGGTGACTTCCTGGATCGTCTCGATCAGCCAGATCATGTTCTCGACGGGCTTGCCCCTGGTGGGGCCGACGTTGACGTCGAGCGCATCGGCCCCGGCCGCCAGTTGGCGGAGGGCCAGGTCCTGGATCGGCTCCTTGTTCCTGTCCTCGATAGCCTTCTTGGCTTCCGTGAACATGCCGTTGATTCGTTCGCCGATGACGAACATTCGCGCGCTCCTTTCGGGACTGCGGGGTCAAGAAGATGCGCTACGCCTTGGGCCACAACGCTTCGACAGCCGTCTTCGCCTGCTGGAGGGCCTCGGGGTTGCGCATGATGAACAGCTCGGCGCCGGCCTCCATGTAGCCGACGGCGGTTGCGGCCTCCCACAGGGGCGCCCTCACGTCCAGCTTACCCCACTGCGGGGCATCCTCGTCGGGCGAGGTGGCTTCCTTAACCCGGCCGATCTCCTTGCCCATGTTCACCACCACGGGCTGCTGCATCAGGACGTCGCCGCCGAGGGC
This sequence comes from Planctomycetota bacterium, assembly GCA_030604585.1. GTDB lineage: Bacteria > Planctomycetota > Brocadiia > SM23-32 > SM23-32 > JAUVVP01. The sequence goes on from JAUVVP010000039.1 coordinate 3,128, forward strand.
GGCAATCCGGCCCCGCTCGATCGTCGTGTAGATGTAGACCATCCCGAACCCGAGGGCGCCGCAGGTGGGATGCATCACGATGTTCTGCACGTTGACCCCGACGTCGCCGAGCAGGATGTGGAGCTGCTTGGACAGGTTGATGTCGGAGGGGGCTTCGGCGATGATCTTGTGCGAATCGGCCAGGCAACTGGCAGCCAGCGTGCGGTAGTTGGCCTCCTTGGCCGTGCCGAACAGGCAGTTCTCCCCCGCGGCGGCCTGCGTGCACTTCGGCAGGACGTTGTTGTCCACCTCGTCAACGTCCGCGCCCCACACGATCAGGGGCAGGCCCGTCGCCCCGAGCACTCGCTTCACGTCGTCGGCGCATTCCTCCGGGCTGCGGCCACCCAGGTCGGGATGCGCGGCGTCCAGATGGAGGCAGACCAGGTCGGCGCCCCACTCCTCGCACCTTGCGGCCCACTTCTCCAGGTCGGCGGCCACCTCGCCTACGTGCTTCCTGGCCTGCGAGTGCCAGTCGTCCGCGCCGGCCGTGTTCACCTCCAGCGCGAAGGCCGGCCGGTGCGGGTACTCGGCCTCGAAGCTCAACATCGGCAGGCCCGTCTCGCCGCCGATCGTCACGGTGCGGGTGCGCGACCCGCCCTGCTCGCTCGTGGCGCCGATGGTCACTGCATGAACGACCCCGCTGAACTTCTCCTTCACGTCCGGTACCGGCATCGGAGACTCCCTCCATCCTTTCGACGTGGCATCCCGTTCAGAAGCATCTACTGCGCCGGCCCGGCCACCGACGGGAACTTCTCCGCGTCGGTGTGCGGCAGGAAGCAGGCCGACACAAACTGGTCCATGAAATCGGGGTGCGTGGACAACTCAAAGTAGGTCATCTTAGCGGCGATGTCCCGCGCTTTCCAGTAGTTTTGGGCATTCTCGGCCACCATTACGGCGCCCTGCAGCGACGTGTTGCCCACGAACTCGATGCGCGGGCGGGGCACGTCCGGCAGCAGGCCGATCGTTACCGCGTTGTCCTTGTCCAGGCTCTCGCCGAACCCGCCGGCCAGCATGATATTGGCCAGGTCGCCCCACTCCATCCCCAGGCTCTGGAGCAGCACGCTGCCGGCGGCGTAGATGGCGCCTTTGGCGCGCACCAGGTTCTCCACGTCGGCCTGGGTCAGCACGATGTCCCGGTCAACGGCGGCCCGGTCCGCCGGGACCAGCAGGTACTGGAGTTCCCCGTCTTCCCGGCGCACGCCCGGCGCCCCCTCCACGAACCGGCCCGTCTTGTCCATCATGCCTTCCCGCAGCAGCGTGGCGAGCAGGTCAATGTAGCCGGTGCCGCAGATGCCCAGGGGCGCTGCGTCGCCGATGGTCTTCCACTGCACGGCGCCGTCGCTCCAGACGGAGTCTATCGCTCCGTCCCTGGCGCGGGTGCCGGAGGCGCTGCCGCCGCCCTCGAAGGCCGGCCCCGCCGAGGCGCTGCAGCAGACCAGGAACTCCCGGCAGCCGATGGCGATCTCGCCGTTGGTGCCCAGGTCTATCAGGGCGGCCGGCTTCTGGCGCTCCGCCAGGCCCGTGGCGAGCACGCCGCCGGTGATGTCCGCCCCGACGAACGAGCTGACAGACGGCAGGCAGAAGATCCGGCCCGCCGGGTTGGTCTGCACGCCGACGTCTTTGGGGCGGATGGGCGGCAGGTGGTAGGCGCACCCGACATAGGGCTCCCGCCGTATCCAGACCGGGCAGAGCCCCAGGAACAGGTGTATCATCGTCGTGTTACCGCTGACGACGACGCCCCAGATGTCCTCCGGCCTCAGTCCGCTTGCTTCCAGCAGGGCGTCCAGCAGGAGGTTTATGTCCGCCACGACGGATTCCTGCAATTCGCGGCAGGCGCCCCCCTCGTTGCGCTGGCAGTGGATAATGCGGGAGATGACGTCCGGGCCGAACATGACCTGGGAGTTGTAGCAGGAAGCCACCCAGCCGGACTCGGGCGCCAGGAGCCGGGCCTTTATGGCCGTGGTGCCGATGTCCACCGCCATCATGCAGCAGGGCCGCCCCGTCTGCGGGCCGACGTGCAGGACCCTGTGGCCCCACGGTTCGACGGACAGGGCTACCTCGGGGCGCCAGTCCACCTCACGCAAGCGGACGGGCAGGTCGCTCAGCACGCGCAGTGGGATGTGATACTCGCCGGGCCGCCATTCGCGCAGGTGGCGCAGCAGCCGCTGGCCGTCGGCCACGTTGTCGTCCAGGCTGGGCGGGGCGGCCTCGATCTGGGCCCTCTCGACCATTCCGCCGGGCGGCGGGTAGTCCGGCGGGAAAGGCTCAACCCGGCGGACGGTGACCTCGACCTCCAGCTCGCGGCTTTCCCGCGGCAAGAATACCTCGATGTCGGCCTCGGCGGCCAGGGTGCGGCAGGCAAGGTCGCGCCCGGGGCCGAGCCGGTGGCGGGACTTAAGGCGGGTGACCTCTCCCCTTTTCACCTCGATGAGACAGCGCCCGCAGACGCCCTGCCCACCGCAGTCGTTGCGGATGGGGATCTGGGCCTGCCTGGCAGCGTCGAGGAGGCTGGCGCCCGACTCTACCTCGACGGTCACGCCGGCCGGGTGGAAGGTTACCCTCGGCATTCGGACTCTATCCCACTAACTTCGGCCACTCATTGTTGAGGAAACGCCCCAGCCCGCTGGCCTCTTTCGGCCCAACGATGACCTCCTGTTCCAGCTCTTCCCGCAGCTCGCCGCTTATGACGGCGACCAGTCCCGGAATGATGGGCTTGCGGTAGCCCTCGCCGAGCTGATCGAAGACGCCCGACTTCTCGATGGCGTCCTTTATCTGTTCGGGGCCGAACTCGTCCGCCGCCCACGCGGTCAGGACGCTGGTGCCCTTGGTGTCAACCGTCAGTATGCGCGCGGGAACGCGGCTCGCCTCCACCTCGCCCAACACGCTGTAGTAGGTCAGTGAGAAGTTCGTGGTGACTATGAGGGGCGAGGTCTCGGTCGGATTGTTGATCTCGTGGACCTTCGCCTCGACTTGCACCGGCACCTGCGGGTCTATGTAGATGCCCTGGCGGGTCACCAGCACGGGCAGGACGTATTCGGGGCTGTCAACCTCCAGCACCACGATGCCGGCGTATTTGTCCACGTAGTGGCAGCCTTCGAGCGATTGCTGCACGGGGTCCTGCGCCCAGGCCCGCACCAGCACGGGATAGCCCAGGGGCCGGTAGGTGCGCCTCAGCGTCGCGCGGCGCGTCACGGTCAGGAACTGGAGGGTCTCCAGGGGGCTGACTTCACCGGGGCAGAGGACCATCTCCTCGACGCCGGCCCCTTTGGCCTTCTGGGTGTCGGCATCGCACTTCTCCAGGTCGCCCTCGACGACGACGGGCAGCTTCGCGCTGGCGGCCAGTTCGACGAGCGCATCGGAGGGACCGCCCCGCTCCCACAGCAGCGGCCGGCCGTCGCTGAGCCCTTCGGCGGCAGGCCGGAGCTTGTCGGCCGAGTCCGCAATGAGCACCACGGGCAGGCTGAGTTCCGTCTGGATGCGCCCGGCGGCTTCCTGCAGCTTCTCCCCGTCGCCGCTGGCGCAGTTCAGCGCCACCGTGTCCACGTCTATTATCTGGCCGATGCGCTCGAAGGACAGGCTCCGGACCGTCTCCATCCGGGCATCCAGGTCATCGGTGTCGTTCACCAGCAAGGCGATGCCGCAGGGATGGTGGAACCTCTCGTCATGGCGGAACATGACGGTCTCGTTGCCGATCTTCAGGGCCCGATCGCCGGAGCCGATGGTCACGAGCTTCTGGGGCGGCTGGCTGGCCGCCCCGGCCGCCTCTTGCGACTCCTCGCTCACGTGAGGACACTCGTCCAGGGCGGCCTGCTTTGCGGCCACTTTCATGGCGAAGGCCAGGCAGGTGGGCACGCCGCAGTCCCCGCAGTTGGTCCGGGGAAGGAGTTTGTAGATGTCCAGTCCCGTCAAGGCCATGTCGCAGCTCCTCCTGGGCTCCATTGAAAGAAAGCGCAAGACGCCCCGCTGCCCGGGACGGTCCGTTCATGGCCACGCCGTCAGCCGAGCAGCGACTCCATCGCCAGGGCGGGATGTTCGACCTTCTGGAGGAACTCCACCAGCGCCACCCCGTCCGTTGCGATGGTCTCGTCGGCGATCTTGTCCACGAAGCCGGGCAGGCCCAGGACTTCGGCGCGGGCTTCGAGGTCCTCCTTCATCTCCTCTTTGAGGTCCTTCGGCATCCAGACGATCCGGGGGAAGCCGCCCTCGTAGCTCATGAACTTGTTGCTGAGCATGTAGCGGCGGCCGATGCCGAGGAAGCCGGGGGTCTGCACGCCGCCGCCGACCTGCCCGGCCAGTGTGCTGAACTCCATCCCTATCGGCGTCATGCCGCCGTGCTCGCGGTTGACGATCAGCACGCCGTTGGCCTCCGGCACGATGCAGATGATGCACTCGAAACAGCCGCAGGAGGTCATCGGATGGTTCATCAGCGAGTACTGGCAGTAGTGCTCGACGGTGCGGTTGGAGTTGTCGTAGACGAACTGGTTGACATGCTCCCATTCGCCGGTCGCAGCGTCAATGGTCCTGCCCTTGGTAATCGGCTGATTGCAGCCCTGGGGGCTTATCTGGTAGGCCGCTTTGCAGTCCAGCCACGTATAGGCGCCGCAGAGGCCGGGGCGCTCCGGGCTGACGACGCAGACGTGGTTGGGCGCGAAGGTCTGGCAGAGGGTGCAGGAGTAGAACAGCTCCACCTCCTCATCCACCAGGCCTGCCAGGCGCAGGTCGCGCTGGCGGTAGGTAGCCCGGGCAGCTTCCGTGAGCTTGTCGATCTCGTCCTGGTCGGTGAGGATCCGCACGGCCACCTTGTCCACTATCTTGCCGTAGTCGTCGTGCAGCTTGGCGTGCAGTATGTTAGCGATGTGGCGGAGCCTGAAGCCCTGCTCGAAGGCGATCTTGCTGATCCTTAGCCAGACCAGGTGCCTCTGGCCGATGTGCATCACGCCCGTGGCGTGGTTGATGTAGCGGTGCAACTGCCGCTCCAGGATTCCCTCGAAGTCCTCCTGCATCTCGCGTCCGGCCACCAGGACTTCGATGCCCATGTTGGTGGCGGCGCCGACCTCCACGTCGTCTATGTCATCGCCGACCATCTCGATGTCGCCGTCCGTGATGGCCTCCATGTCCACCGTGTGCAGGTATTCGAGGCAGTGGGCCTGCTTGCCACCCAGTTCCACCTGCATGTCCTCGCGGCGGACGCGCTCGCCCTCGAAGGCGGCGGCGAAGGCCACCGGAATGTCAACCTCCTCGACCGTGACCTTCACGCCGCGCACTTCGATGCAGGTAGGCACCAGTTGGTCGTAGTCCGTCTCCCGCACGAGGGCCTCATACGTCGTCACGCCGGTCGGCCTGACCTCGGGCGTGTCCGCGCTGTCGCTGATCACGGGATAGCCCATGAGGATAGCCCCGGCGCCGAGGGCGTACCAGTCGTCGGGAATGCTGCCGAACGTGATGCCGAAGGCGAAGACGCGGTCACGCGAGTACTGGAGTATCTGCTGGAAGCTGCCGGGCTTGAGCCCGCCGAAGGTCAGCGCGCTGCGCACCGCCCAGTCGAGCACGAAGATGCCGTCGCGCGTGCGCGGCCCGGTGGGCACGATGTAGGTCTCCCAGCCGGTCTGGATGCCCTCCTGGTCGAGCTGCTCCTTCATCGTGCGCCCGTCGCGGTTGGTGACCGGGAAGATGAGGATGTTGCGCTTCTGCAACTCACGGACGATCTTGACGGCCGTCTCGTTGTCCGGCGCGGGACCCAGGACGGCGGCAAAGCCCGGCATGCGGCCGTCCACCAGTTGGATGCCCACTTCACGCATCGTGGTGTCGGTAAGGAACCCAAGGTAGCCGTCGCCGGGCTGGTATCCGTTCAGGTAGTCTATCGCACAGAGTATCTCCTGGGCGAACATGGTGGCCGCCCCCGCGTCGAGGCCGTGCCCCAGGTAGGGCAGCCAGACGCGGTCGGCCGGCACCTCGTGCAGCAGGTCCTGGCGGCAGTGCTTCAGCACCGGCTCGCAGTCGGCAAGCGTCCGGACCTCGCGCCCGGTCAGGGCCAGTATCATCGGCAGGGAAAAGGCGGTCTCGGGGAACTTCAGCGGGGCGGATTCGCCGTGTTCGTCAACGGCCCTCTTCCAGGCCTCTTCGGCCTCGCCGACGAACTGATGCGCGCCCCGTATGACGGCGCTGAATACTGCACGGGACATCAGGGACCTCCTGCTTGCTCACTCGTTGTCTTCCGGTGGGCCTCATAGAGCCCCCGGGCGTAGAGCTTGCGCCGGCAGGCGGGACAGACCTCGATCATCGTCGCCCCTTCGCCGAGCTTCTTCTTCAGACGCTCCACTTGCCTCTGCGGCGCGAACTCGCTGCCACACTCGCGGCAAGACGCCATCGGGCGCTTCGCACGAGCCTTATCTTCAGCCACGTCCTGTTCTTCTGCCATGGGTAACCTTCTGCATCGGGGGCGCTCCGCCGCCCCCGCTCCACGCTATTCCAGTTCGCCGGGGCATCCGAG
>JAUVVP010000427.1 GCA_030604585.1 Planctomycetota bacterium
CAACGACCGGGCAATCGCCCAGCGTGATCCCGCCATTTCGTCTATCGCCAGGGCGTTCTCGGCCACCCTGCGAGCGCCGGGCCGCCGATACGTCACGTAAGCCACTGCGTCCCCGTTCTTCGCACACACGAGCCGAGTATCCGCCAGGCCGTTCACGACCCGCTCGCATTTCAGGAGGGCCAGGAAATCCTCGGGTGTCCGCGCGAACCGCACCGGCTCGGCCGAATGGAGATGGACCAGGGCCGGGACGTCCTCAGGCCGCCAGGGCCGCAGCGTATAGCCCCCGCCGTCAGGCAAGCGCTTGGGCCTGACGGTGCAGGTCCTGTATCCGCCCACCTCCACGTAGCCCTGGCGCCGGTAGAGGCCGCGCCCGCCCGAAATCAAGAAGATGTCAACTCCGTCCCGAATCGCCTTCGCGCGGGCGTCACCGAGCAGCCGCGTCGCCAGCCCCTGGCCGCGATACTGCGGATCAGTGCACACCGAGCCGATGGCACAGCTCAGGTGACGCGTGCCCAGCAGCCAGATGTCTCGCTGGAACATTCCGACCAGCGATACCGGCCTGCCGTCATCCAGGAAGATGCGCAGGTCCTCGACATTGTCCTCATGGCAGAGCAGCGGGAACTCGTCTCCCATGGACCCATCCTGACCCGCCCGGAAGACGCTGTCCGCCAGCTCCACGACCGCCGGCAGCTCCTCCCTCCCGGCCGCCCTTGGCCCCTCAATCGCCATGACCGACGCCTCCATGCGCAGTTGCAGGGACGGGCGCTATTGATACCACAACCCGGCGGGCGTGCACAAGTGCTGCGCCGTCCGGGTGGTTTGACGGCCGTGCTCCGGCTTCGTAACATGACTTCGGGCGCTCGGTGCGCCTCCAACTCACCCTATGGGCTCCGGACCTAACCCGCGAATGAGAACAGTCGTCTGCATCAAACAGGTGCCCGACACCGCAGAAGTGCGGATAGACCCCGAGCGCGGGACCCTCATCCGCGAGGGCGTGCCCGGTATCCTCAACCCGCTGGACGCCCACGCCATCGAGGCGGCCGTGGCCCTCAGAGAACAGTGCGAAGGTAAGGTCACGTCGCTCAGCATGGGGCCGCCTCAGGCGGAAGCCGCGCTGCGGGAGGCCGTTGCGCGAGGCTGCGACTGCGCCATCCTCCTTACCGACCCCGCCTTCGCCGGTGCGGACACCTGGGCCACCTCGTGCGCGATTGCCCGCGCCGTGCGCCGTATGAAGGACGTGGACCTCGTCCTGTGCGGCAAACAGGCGATTGACGGCGACACGGCCCAGGTTGGACCCGGCATCGCCGCCCATCTGGGCTGGCCGCAGGTCACCTACGTGCGCCGGATACTCGAGGCTGACGAAGACTCCCTCATCGTGGAGAGACTGACCGACTATGGCAACGAGACGGTTCGCGTACGCCTGCCGGCGGTGCTGACGGTCCTGAAAGACCTCAACGTGCCGCGCCTGCCTTCTCTGGTGAGCCAGATGGGGGCCCGCCGCTGCATCGTCGAGCGCTGGAGAGCGGATGATCTGGACGGAGACCCGGCCCAGTTAGGCCTCGAGGGGTCACCGACCCGGGTGGCGCGCGTCTTCAGCCCGCCCCCGCGCGGCCGGTGCACCGTCTGGGAAGGAGAACCCGCGCATACGGCCGCCGGGCTCGCCGCCGTCCTCAGAGAGAAAAAGATCATCTGATGCGCCTTCACATTGACCACGACGTCTGCAACTTATGCGGCCGCTGCGTCGAGGAGTGTCCCTACAACGCCCTGGAGGAGTCGCAAGGGCGCATACGGCCCAATGAGAAGTGCAACTTCTGCGGCGCGTGCGTCGAAACATGCCCCGCCGACGCCGTATGGCTCGAGCCGGACGCCGCCGAAGAAGAGCGCGGCGCCCGCGGCCACACGGGCGTGTGGGTCTACGGGGAACATCACGACGGCCGACTGCATCCGGTGGTATTCGAGCTGATCGGAAAGGGACGCGAACTGGCCAGAGCCCGCCGCTGCCCCCTCGAAGTGGTCCTGATGGGGCACGGGATCGCCGACGTCGCCGGACAGCTTGCGGGCCTGCCCGTGAGCGCGGTCCGCCTGGTTGACCATCCGGCCCTGGCTCAGTACCGCGACGGCCCGCACAGCCGGGCGCTGGCCCGCCTGATCGCGCAGTTCCGGCCGGAGGTCGTGCTGGCCGGAGCCACCGCCCGCGGCCGCTCGCTTATGCCGCGCGTCGCCGTTCTCTGCCACACCGGTCTCACCGCCGACTGCACCGCTCTGGAGATAGACCCGCTGACCGGCAACCTGCGCCAGACGCGCCCGGCGTTCGGCGGCAACATCATGGCCACCATCATTACCCGAGACCGCCGGCCCCAGATGGCCACCGTCCGGCCCCGCGTAATGAGCACCCCGCGCCGGGATGGTTCGGCAGCACCACCCATCCGGCGCTGGACACCCGCCGACGAACTGATGGCCGACGCCGTGGAGATCCTCGCGCTTGAAAAGACTGCCGCGGAGTCTGTGAACATCGCGGCGGCGGATGTCCTGGTCGCCGGCGGACGCGGCGTCGGCGGCCCGGAAGGCTTCGAGCTTCTGCGGCGAGTCGCCGGACTGCTCGGCGGCGAGGTCGCTGCCAGCCGGGCGGCAGTGGACGCCGGCTGGGTGCCCTACAGCCGTCAGGTCGGCCAGACCGGCAAAACCGTGCAGCCCGACCTCTACCTGGCCGTCGGCATATCCGGCTCGGTCCAGCACCGCGCGGGCATGCAGTCGGCGGGGACCATCGTTGCCGTCAACACCGATCCGGAGGCCCCCATCTTCGGGATCGCCGATTACGGGATCGTCGGCGACTACCGCGAGGTGCTGCCCGAGCTCGTTCGGATATTCGAGAAGGAAGCGGCACGTGAATGAACTGACCCCGCGGCCGGCGCCCAGAGCCCCCGACTACAGGAAAGTGACCGGCCGGGAACGGATCCGGCAGGCTTACGCGCAATACCTGCACGACGAGTCCCGCCTTGCGGCCGAGCGG
>JAUVVP010000020.1 GCA_030604585.1 Planctomycetota bacterium
ACATCGTCCGCGACAAACATGCCCACGCCTGGGTGGAAGTCTACTTCAAGGAACTGGGCTGGGTCGAGTTCGATCCGACGCCCGGAGCGAGTGCCGTAGCCGAGAGCACCAGCGGCGTTCTCGCCATGCTGCGCAAGTGGGCGGAGCGAGGACGGGGGGTCATGATGCGGGTCCATCACCGGCTCACCGCAAAGTGGCGCGGCGGCGTCATAGGCTACAGCAGAAGCCAGCAGCGCCGGGTCCTGGAGGGCCTTTCCGACGCTGCGGCGCGCCTGGCGGCGCAGGCCTCGGCGATAGTCCACGCCCTTTGGCCGGACATGCCGGACTTCGGCGTTGCGCAGGTGGTCATGCTGGTGGCCTCGATCACGTTTGTGGGCATGGGGTTGCATCTGGTGGGTCGCTGGCTGCAAGGCAAGCTTCGGCGGTCCCGTCGGCGGGGGCGCCGCGACCGAACGCTGCGTTTCTATCAGGAGCTGCTCCGCATCCTGCGCAAGAAAGGCATGACGAGGCCACCGCACGTCACCCCCCGCGAGTTCGCGCAGGCCGCCGGCGCCCAACTGGCGGAAGCCAATGAGGATGGACAGGTCGTGCAAGCTGCGCTCGGACTGGTTACGGACATGTACTAGCGGGCGCGCTTCGGGGGCTACGAGCTCACCGACGTGCAATGGGCACGGGTGCGCGAAGCGCTGCAGACCCTCGCCCGGGCCAAGCGCGTCAGCCGGACCCGGCCGCCGGCCCTCTGAACTGCCCCGCCAGGCCCGGGCCGCCCTCCCACACGATTCGGGAAGCCGCCGCGACGCCGGCAAGCGAACGTCCCGCAGCGGCCGGCCTCCCGAGCTCCCTGACGGTGGAATGAGTCCTCTGCGTTTGATACCATATCAAGCGAACGGGACTGTGGGTCCGTCCCAAAGCAGGGAATGCCCTGTGTCAGGGGCCGCAGATGTTTGCACAAAGAGTCTGGGGTATCGATCTCGGTCGGTCCGCCGTCAAAGGCGTCCTCCTTACGCCCGCTGAGGACGGGGTGGAGGTCCTGGACGCGGACGTCATCCCGTTTGAGGGTTCTCCCCCCGACCCTTCACAGGATCCCACGCGCGACGGGCGCCTGTGGAAGGCGCTGCGCAAGTTCCAGGAGAAGCATCAACTGCACGGGGCGGCCATCTGCGTGGCCATTCCGGCCCAGAACACGCTCGTGCGGGAGCTGACCATCGCGCGGGTGGGCCGGCGCAGGCTCGAGGAGATGGTGCGCTTCGAGGCCTCGAACGAGATCCCCTTCGTCCTGGACGAGGTGATCTGGGACTACACGCTGTTCGACGAGGCCCCGGACGAGCCCACGCGCCAGGGATTGCTGCTGGCAGTGAAGAAGAACGTCATCCAGACCTACCTGAGGGTCCTCGCGCAGCTTGAGATGACTCACGTGGACTTGATCACGCTCGCCCCGCTGGCCCTGCTGAACTTAGTGCGGCTGGAGCAGGGCGGCAGCGCACGGGCCCTGGCGTTGGACGTCGGGGCGGAGAACACCAATATGCTGGCGGTGGAGGACGGGCGGTTCTGGCTGCGCAACATGCTCACCGGTGGCAACCGGATAACCGTTCTGCTCCAGGAGGAGTTCGAGCTCGAATTCGAGGAAGCCCAGCGGGCCAAAGAGAACATCGGCCGCTCCCGTTATGCCAAGCAGATCCTGGCCGCCGTGGGGCCCGCCGTGCACGAACTGCTGCGCAACGTCAAGACCAACCTCACCTACCTTGGCCGCGACCGCGGCGCGAAGGGCTTTGAAACCACTTACCTGACCGGGGGCGGCGCCAAGCTGCCCGGGGTCAGGGAGCAACTCACCAACACGCTGCGTCTGCAAGTGCAGGACATGGCCGAGCTGCGGCACGTGGCCGTCTCGCCCGAGGCGGACGTGGAGTTCATCAGCGCCAACCTTGACCGGCTCGTGGTGGCCATCGGCGCCGGCCTGAGCGGGCTGGACAAGGACGTCTCCGGCATTTCCTTCCTGCCCAAGGGCGAGGCCCGCGTCGCCCAGATATCGCGCTCCAAGGGCCTCGTGTTCGCCGTGGGCGTTTGTCTGTGGGCCATAATGCTGACGCTTTACGGCTTCGGGCTGAAGGTCCAGAAGGCGATCGTCGAACCGCTTCACGACTACAGAGAGCTTGCCACCATCACGACCGCCAAAGACCAGGAGTTGGACGCTGCGCGGGACACGGGCGCTGAGGAAGAGGCCCTGCAGGAGGTGCTGCACGCCGCCAGGGGCAAGAACCAGATCTTCAGGATACTCGACGACGTCGTCTGGTCCTTTTCGGCGGCCAACCGGGCCTCACGCTACCGCTTTCAGATACTGGCGTTGCGGTGCACCGACGTCGAGCGGGACAGGGCGGTCAGGGAGGCCCGGAGGCAAGATACTCCCACCGAAACGCCCCACAGCCCGGCCGAACCCGACCTGACAGAGGAATTCTGTTGGACGACCGGCTACGTCAAGGGCCGGATACTGGCCCCCCGCGGGAGCCGGCCGGGCGAGGCCTATCGCCGACTCATCGAAGACCTGGTTGATGACCTGCGGAACCGTCCCGCCCTGGCGAAGGCATCCGGCCGGGCCACATTCCAGAAGGGCCGCCACGCCGTGAGTGCCGAAGCCGGCGACTGGTCCGAGCTGGTCCGCTCCGGCGACCTGATAAGGGCCCTGCCGGATGGGGACTGGGCCGTTGTGGCGGAGGCCGTCTCGGCGACGGAGCTGAACCTGACGGACCCCTGGGCGGCGGACGACTTCGTGGGCGATTACGTCCTTGCCCAGGTGGCGCTGGTTCAGTTCAAAGAGAGGGCCCTGGAGTTTACCGTTCGCTTTGAGACGCCCAGGGCGGAGCCGACCAGGCTGGATGGCCTGCTCCCGTCGGAGAACCCCTGAGAAAGAGCCAAATGCCATCTGCGAAGACCAAAAGGCATTTGTTTAACGCCCTTCTGGCCGCCATCTATATCGGCGTGCCCATCTTCGCGGCCACCCAGCTCTATCCGGTTTTGGTCAGCAACCGGGCCGACGTGGCGGACCTGAATAAGGCCGAGCGCATTCTGGGGCGGTGGCTGCACATGACCGTTATTCCCACCCAAACGCGCATAGATACCGAGCAACAGTACAGAGACGGAATGCGCGGGGAGTACGGGCGCGTGATCGGCTACCTGCGACAGCGGAGTTCCATCCTGAACAGGGGCTTGCTGGACACCTACAGCGGTGACCCGGTTCACGTGAAGCTCAAGTACCAGCAGCTCAGGCAGGAACTCGAACAGAAAGGCCGCTACGAACAGGCCAGGACGGCGCTAAGGAAGCCGTTCATGCCCGTCTACGAGTGGGAGGAACCGGCCAGGACGCCCGCACGAGAAGACTTCGAGGTGATCGAGAAGAAAGCCTGCATAGCTGAGGTGCTGGTCAGCCTGTTGGCCCGCAGCCCGTGCGCAATCGGCCATCTCGCCGTTGACGACCCCTTCCGCCCTACGGGTGAGCCGACCCACGAGGAAGCCGAGGGCGCGGCGGGGGGCTACGTGGTCTGGCCGGTCACGCTGGAGCTGCTGGCGCCGTTCCGCCAACTGGCGCTCGTGCTCGACAAGGTCGCCACGCCTTCAGCCAACGGTCCGTGCGTGATCATACACAACCTGCACCTGGAGGCGGCGGGCCGCGAACAGGTCACCGTGAAGCTGGCTCTGAGCGTGCTGGACTTCGAATAGGAAACTGCGCAAAGATGCTCAGGAAATACGTCAGTGCGGTCGTTATCGCCCTGCTCATAGTCGCCTGGCTGGCGACGCTGGCCTACAGCTTCCTCTACGTGGGGGGCGCCTCCGAGCAGGCCGAGAGCGTCGGCCGCATGACGGGCACGTTCCGCCAGGAACTCGAGCAGCCGAGGCTCGAACTGCTGGCGGCCCGTCGGTTCCCCGAAGGCTGCGTGCTCGAGGTAGTCAAGTCCACCTGGGGCGAGGGCCTCAAGATCAAGTCATACCCGCCGGGCACGGTCGGGACGCCGGCACTTGCGCCTGAGAGGGCCCGCCGCCGATAGGCCGGCTACCCCTCGTCCCTGTCCGTTGCCCGGACCGAAGCCGCCAGCTCGGCGGGGTCCGCGCCCTGCCCCGCCCTTCCGACCGCCTGGAAGGCCCGTGCAGTGTGCTCCAGCACGTCCTCGGCGGTCAGCGACAGCTCTCCGGTGACCTGCACGGCCAGGTCGCCGGCCATCCCGTGGACAAAGACGGCAAGCTGGAGCGCCGCCAGTGGCTCCAGGCCCTGGCACAGCAACCCGGCTGCTATGCCGGTCAGCACGTCTCCCGTGCCGCCGGCCGCCATGCCCGGATTGCCGGTGGGATTCACGAACACCTGCTCGCCGTCGGTCACCACCGTCCCGGCGCCCTTCAGTGCCACGATGGCGTGGTGCTGCCTCGCGAAGTCGGCCGCAGCGGCCACGCGGTCCGCCTGGACCCGTCGCGCGTCCCCGTGCCCCAGCAGCCGCGCCATCTCCCCCGGATGCGGCGTCAGCAGTCGCGGCGCGGCGGCCCTTGCCAGGACGGCCGTGTCACCGGCCACGGCGTTCAGGCCGTCGGCATCCACTACGAGGGGCGTCTTCAACTCGGCGACGAGGCGGCGCACGGCGACCTGGGTCTCCGGCGCCGTGCCGACCCCGGGGCCCAACGCGATCACGTCAAACTCCGAGGCGTGCTCGAGCACGTATCCAGCCGCCTCCTCCCCGATGATGGGCTCGCCGGGCTCCGGCAGGGGGTGCGACATCGCACTGGTGAGCTTGACCTCCGCGATGGCGTTCAGGCCGGCGGGCAGGGCGAGCGTGACCAAGCCGGCGCCGGCCTTCTGCGCCGCCAGAGCCGCCATGCAGCCCGCGCCCGTCATCCCGGGCGAACAGGCCACTATCAGCACCCGGCCGAACTCCCCCTTGTGAGCGTCGCGAGGACGCTGCGGCAGCATTGGCAGTCTTTCGATCACGCGCATCACGTCGGCCCAACTCCGGCAGGTTCAGAGGCTCCAGCAAAAGAGATCACCGCCGAGAGCGCCGAGACGAAGAAGCTCCCTTTGACGTGTCCCCTGGATGCTCTCTGCGTGCTCCGCGGTCTCTGCGGTCCAATCTGTTCGTGTCTGTTAGCCCTGCGCCTGGCCGGCGACGGCCATGCCGTTGATGAGGGCGGCCACGTAGCCCGCACCGAAACCGTTGTCTATGTTCACCACGGCCACGCCGGCCGCACAGCTATTGAGCATGCTCAGCAGCGGGGCTATGCCGGCGAAGCTGGCGCCGTAGCCCACGCTGGTGGGCACGGCGATGATCGGTTTCGCCACCAGGCCGCCAATCACGCTCGCCAGGGCGCCTTCCATGCCGGCCACGACCACCAGCACGTTCGCCCGCGCCAGGTCCTCGCGGAAGGCGAGCAACCGGTGCAGGCCGGCCACGCCGACGTCGCCTATCAGCTCCACGTGGGCCCCGAGCATCTCGGCCGTCGTGACGGCCTCTTCCGCCACGGGCAGGTCCCCCGTGCCGGCCGTGACCACCAGGACGTTGCCCACCTGCACGGGTTCCTCGCGGCGCACGGTGACGCAGCGCGCCACCGGCCGGTATTCGGCCTCGGGACAGATAGCCCTGACAGCTTCGAAGTGGTCCGGCTCGGCCCTGGTCGCCAGCAGGCTGCTCCCGGCGGCCAGTATGCGCTCGGCTATTGCCGCCACCTGCTCGGGCGTCTTGCCGCGGCAGAGGATGACCTCGGGCACTCCGCAGCGCAGCGCCCTGTGGTGATCGATCTTGGCGAACCCGATGTCCTCAAAGGGCAACTGCCGGATGGACTCGAAGGCATCCTCCGGCGTTATCTCACCCGCTGCAACTTGCTCCAGCAGGCGCCTGATCGTGCTCTCTTTCACTGCTTGCCTCGGGCCTCCTCAAGGCGCGGCTTCAACGCTCAGCGGCGCCTGCCTGCCCTCTGCCAGCAGGTGGCAGCCGATGCCCGCCGTCATGGCCGCATTATCCGTACAAAGCCGTTTGGGCGCAAGGTACAGCTCCAGACCCCTGCTGCGCGCTTCAGCCGCCAGGCGCTCCCGCAGCCTGGCGTTGGCCGCCACCCCGCCCCCCACTATGATGCTGCCGACGTGGTGCCGCTCGGCGGTGTCACACGTCTTCTTCACCAGCACGTCAACGACGGCTTCCTGGAAACTGGCGGCCACGTCGGCCACGAACTGCGGGCTGTACGACGCGTTCTCAATGTCCTCCTTCGAGGCGTTCTGGCCCAGGCAATGGTAGAGGACGGCCGTCTTCACGCCGCTGAAGCTGAAGTCAGCCGCGGCCGCTCCCAGCCAGCTCCGCGGGAAGTCCACGGCCCTCGGGTTGCCGGTCCTCGCCGCCTCTTCGATGGCCGGTCCGCCGGGGTAGCCGAGCTTGAGGATGTTGGCCACCTTGTCGAAGGCCTCGCCGGCGGCGTCGTCCACCGTGCCGCCCAGGTATGCGTGCGCCAGCGGCCCCTCCGTCAGGAAGAGGCTCGTGTGCCCGCCGCTCACCACCAGGCTGACGGCCGGAAGGGGCGGCGAACGGCCGTCCAGCCACACGCAGTAGATGTGCGCGTGCAGGTGGTTCACCGCCAGCAGCGGCAGCCCCAGCGACCAACTGAGCGCCTTGGCGGCCGTCACGCCGATCAGGAGGGACCCTATCAGGCCGGGCGTCGTGGTAACGGCGACTGCGCTGAGGTCCCCCGGCGAGACCCCCGCCTCGTCCAGCGCCTGATGGGTCACCGGCAAGATGGCTTCAATGTGCGCCCGACAGGCGATCTCCGGCACGACCCCCCCGAACCGCTCGTGCAGCTCGTGCTGCGTCCCGACGACGCTGGAGAGCGTCCGCACGCCGTCCTCCACGACGGCGGCTGCCGTCTCGTCACACGAGCTTTCTATGCCGAGTATTCTGACTGGAGCGGTCGTCTCATGCTCCTCTCACGCGATATCTGCCTCGATGTCCGGTCCATTCTACAGGGGATCGCAGACCTGTCAAAAGCAGAGCAACCCGGTGCCCGCAGGGCTCGTCGGGGCCTTTCAGTGCGCTTCATTTGCCGGCTTCGCGTCCGTGTGCTACTCTGATGGAGCACGCCCGTAATCCGGCCCCCAGCAACGCAGGCAGGCGATGAGCGACCAGGTGACGATAGTAGATTACCACGCCGGGAACCTGACCAGCGTGCGCCTGGCCGTCGAGAAGCTGGGCCGCACGGCCAACATCACGAGTGATGCCGACGAGGTCCGCTCGGCCTCGCGGCTCATATTCCCGGGGGTGGGCGCTGCCGGGGCGGCGATGAGCACCCTCGAAGCCCTGGACCTCCACGCCGCCATCAGCGACTACGCCGCCACGGGCCGCCCGCTGCTGGGCATCTGCCTCGGCGCCCAGGTCATCCTCGAACATAGCGATGAGGGCGACACGCCGTGCCTGGCGCTGATTGAGGGCCGCGTCGTACGCCTCCAGGTGCCCGAGGCCGCCAAGGTCCCGCACATGGGCTGGAACGGGGTGGAGCAGGTCCGCGACCACCCCATCTGGGCCGGCGTGGAGGACGGCTCGCCCTTCTACTTCGTCCACAGCTACGCGCCGGCGCCAGGCGAGGAGTCGGTCGCCATCGGCCTGACGGACTATTACGGCCGCTTCGTCAGTGCCCTGGCCCGCGACAACGTCGTCGCCTGCCAGTTCCACCCCGAGCGCAGCGGCCGTATCGGCCTGAAGGTGCTGGACAACTTCCTCCGTTGGAATCCCTGAGATGCTGACGAAGAGGCTCATAGTCTGCCTTGACGTGCGCGAGGGCAAGACCACAAAGGGCGTCAAGTTCCAGGATAACATAGACGTCGGCGACCCCGTCGAGATGGCCCAACGCTACTACGAGGAAGGCGTGGACGAGCTGGTCTTCTACGACATCGGCGCCTCGCCGGCCAAGAAGGACATCCTCATGGACGTGGTCCGCCGCGTTGCCGCGCGGATATTCATACCCTTCGCCGTCGGCGGGGGCCTGCGCACAACGACCGACATGCGCCGCGTCCTGCTGGCAGGCGCCGACAAGGTCAGCATAGACACCGCAGCCGTGCGCAACCCCAACCTGATCGTTGACGGGGCCGCCCAGTTCGGCAGCCAGTGCATCGTCCTCGGCATGCAGGCCAAGCGCGTCGGCAGAAGCGAAGCGGTCCCCAGCGGCTACGAGGTCTACGTCGAGGGGGCCCGCGTAGCCGCCGGCCTGGACGTCCTGCGATGGGCCCGGCAGGCCGAGGCACTCGGGGCCGGCGAGATATGCCTCAACTCCATTGATGCCGACGGCACGGAGGGCGGCTATGAACTCGAAGTAACCCGCATGATCGGCGAGGCCGTCCGGATACCCGTCATTGCCAGCGGCGGCGCAGGCGAGCCCGAACACCTGCGCCAGGTGCTCACCGAAGGCAAGGCGGACGCCGCGCTCATAGCCTCGATGGTGCACTTCGGGAAGTACAGTATCCCCGAGATCAAGCGCAGCCTGGCCCGGAGCGGCGTCCCGGTGCGGCTCACGTGGTAGCCGCGCACTCGGTCGTCTGTTTGCGCCGGACCGCGCCTTCGCATAGAATCCCGGCGTAGCGTTTTCCGTTGCTTCCATCGGTTCCGACCCAGCCATGACCAAGCACATATTCGTGACCGGCGGCGTTTGTTCTTCTCTCGGAAAAGGCCTGAACTCGGCCAGCATAGGCCTGCTACTGGAGAGCCGGGGCCTGAAGATCAGGCTCCAGAAGATCGACCCTTACGTGAACGTGGACCCAGGGACCATAAATCCCTACGAGCACGGCGAGGTCTACGTCACCGACGACGGCGCCGAGACCGACCTCGACCTGGGCCACTACACCCGGTTCACGAACGCCATGGTGGATAAGGACTGCAACGTCACCACCGGCAGCGTCTACCAGACTGTCCTTCAGAGGGAGCGCCGAGGGGAGTTCCTCGGCAAGACGGTCCAGATGATCCCCCACGTGACCGACGAGATAAAGGCCCGCATACGCAAGCTCGACGCGCCGGACGTGGACGTGGCGATCACCGAGATCGGGGGCACCGTCGGCGACATCGAGGGGTTGCCGTTCATGGAGGCCATCCGCCAGTTCGGCCAGGAATGCGGCCCCGGCAACGTGCTCTACGTGCACCTGACCCTGCTGGTCTACCTGCGGGCCGCCCAGGAGCTGAAGACCAAGCCCACGCAGCACAGCGTGGGCACGCTGCGCCAGATCGGCATCATCCCGGACATCCTCATCTGCCGCACCGAGAAGCCGATGGCCCGGGAGCATGTCGAGAAGGTCGCCCTGTTCTGCAACGTCCCCGAGGAGTGCGTCCTCGAGGAACTCGACGCCAAGCCCAACATCTACCAGATTCCGGTGATGCTGCGCGAGCAGAAACTCGACGAACTCATCTGCCGCCGACTCGGGTTGGAGACTCGGCAGACCGACCTGAAGCACTGGCGCGAGATGCTCGATGTGCTCGACAACCCCGACCACGCCGTCGAGGTCGCCGTCGTCGGCAAGTACATCAGCCGCCAGTCGGCCTACGAGTCCGTCTACGCCGCCCTTGAGCACGGCGGCATCGCCAACCGCAGCCACGTGCGCGTAAGGCGCGTCGAGTCAGAAGAGATCGAAGCCAAGGGCGCCGCCGAGTGCCTGGACGGCGTGCACGGCGTGCTGGTGCCGGGCGGCTTCGGCGGGCGCGGCATCGAGGGCAAGATCGCGGCCGCCCGCTACGCCCGCGAGCGCGCCCTCCCCTACTTCGGCATCTGCCTCGGCATGCACTGCGGCGTCATCGAGTTCAGCCGCCACACCTGCGGCCTGGAGGGCGCCAACAGCACCGAGGCGAACAGGGACACGCCCCATCCGGTCATCAGCCTGCTGGAGGAACAGAGGCAGGTTGAGGACCTCGGCGGCACGATGCGGCTCGGCGCGCAGCCGTGCGCGTTGGAGGACGGCTCGCTGGCGCGCCGGCACTACGGGCAGGACGTCATCTCCGAACGCCACCGCCACCGCTACGAATTCAACAATGCCTACCGCGACCGGCTCGCCGCGCGCGGCATGCGCAGCACGGGCATCTACAGGGAGCAGGACCTGGTGGAGATCGTCGAGATCGAGGACCATCCCTGGTTCGTGGGCGTGCAGTTCCATCCCGAGTTCAAGAGCAAGCCCACGGCCCCCCACCCCCTGTTCGCCGGCTTCATCGAGGCCGCCCTCAAACACCAGCACGGCGGGTCAGAAGCGCGCTGAGGTGCTCCTCCTGCGGAAGGGCACGCCGCGTTATGACGGCAGACCGACATCCACTGAGGGAGGCTCGAGATGAGGCTTGACTCCCACGTGCACGTATGCGGCGCTTCAACCATCGAACAGCTTGCCCGCGTGGTCAAGCCGCGGGGCATGACGCACTACGTGGGCATCGTCAGCACGGGATTGCTCCATCTGGCCGAGCACCTCGATGACGCCGGCGCCGTCGGGATTCCCTTCCATGGGCTCAACGTCTCGGAGGGTGACATCTCCAGCGACGTGCCCGTCGCCGGCTACAAGATCCATCCCCGCCATGAGAAGACGCCGGACGGCTCCCTGTTCCTCGCAACCGCCGAGAACCTCGGCCCCATCTGCGAGCGCGCGGGACGCCAGAAGCGTCCCATCCTGTTCCACACCGACGGCGACGACCCGAATCCGGCTTCCGTCCCCATGCTGGCCGAACTGGCCCTGGCCTACCCCGACGCAACCATCATCGCCGGGCACTCGGGAGTTTACACGCAGGAGTGCTTCATCGTTCAGTACAGCGCCCGGACGTTCGAGCCGATGATGGAACCGCTCTGGCGCCAGAACCTGCGCCTGTTCATCGAGGTCCCGAACCTATACGGCGACACCACAAAGTTCGGCATGGACTTCACCTGGCGCAGCAGCGATCCCATGTATCGACTGAAGGCGTTCGGGAGGGCCGTTGACTCCTTCAGCCGGGCGGAACGGAAGGCGCTGATCGACAAGCTGTTCATCGGCACCGACTTCCCGAACTTCAACGACCACGTGTTCGACCCCCAGCAGAGCGCGTGCCTGCGCGGGACCGATTACGTCGAGAAGAGCCACCTGGGCTTCCAGTACGAGTGCATGCACGAGGTGTTCGGGGACTTGCTCGACGAGGACAGGATGGTCGGGAACTTCTACTCGCTGCTGCCGGACGCCTTCGCCCGCACGTTCCGCAGCGCGTGAGCCGCAGGTCGGGGCTAATGGCCCGTTAAGCAGCGGACCTTGTGTTCCGGCACCCCCGGCGAGACGCCGGGGGCTACCCGGTAC
>JAUVVP010000093.1 GCA_030604585.1 Planctomycetota bacterium
GCCGTGCCCTGGAACTAAATCCCGAGCATTTCGATGCCCAGTATGGCCTTGTGCGGGCCCTGACTGCCCACAAGGATTTCCAGGAGGCGCTGACCGAGCTTCGAAAGCTCCGCGAGATGGGTCTGAACGCCGTGCAGGACGCGATGCACGGTGCGCGAATCTACTCTGCGCGCGCGGGCCACCGGCTGGCATCGGCAGGGAACGAGGTCTCCTTGGCGATATGCGACGGGGTGGTGGCTCAAGAACTGGACCCGGCCATCGAACTCCTGGCCGAACAGGCCGACCAGGCGGAAGGACCGGCCGCCGCTTACACGCTGCTGGGTGACCTCTACCGGCAGAAGGCGGGCGTGCTGGGCGTTAAGGTGAGGTTGCTGCTGGAGGCAACCAAGCTGGCCGCCAGCCTCGAGCGCAAAGAGGAGGCCGCGCAGAAGATCATCCAGCGCACCGAGCTGATGCCGCAGATGTATGAGGTGCTGCGGTATTCCGTGGCGGCTTACGGGCGCGCGATGGCACTGAAGCCGGAACTGGCTGCGCCGCGTCTGGCGATCGCGAGCATCGAGTTGAGCGGCTACAATCCCCGGCCGGACCGAGCCAGGGGCCTGCTGGCGCCGGTCGTATCGCGGGAGCCCCACCATCTTGAGGCGCGCCGGCTGTTGGCGGCGGCGGAGCGCATGGCGGGGGACTACGATAAGGCCCTGGAGCACATCCGCGCCGTGCGCGCGACCAGAGAGGCGGACTTCCAGCTGATGCTCGCCGAAGCGCGCATACTCCTGGACGCCGAACGCTGGGAGGAAGCGGCGCCCCTGTCGAAGGAACTCATCGAGACGCAGCCCAGCCACCCCTGGGTTGCCTACTTGCGCGGGCGGGTGCTGCTTCATGAGGCGACGTCCGACGAAGCGGCGCCGGCCGAAAGGGCGAGCAAGGCAAGGGAAGCCGCCAATCGCCTTCAGCGCGTATTCCGGGGGCCCACGCCTGCGCCCTTCCCGGAGGCGCGCTTTGCGCTGGCAGAGGCGCTGAGGAACTCCGGCAACCGCGGACAGGCCATCAGCACCTACATGAAGGTGTTCGAAGATCTGCGAGGCCGGCCGGCCGGAAACGTTTCCATGATGAGGGAACGGTTCGAGCTGAGCTATCGAAGTCGTCTTGTGCTGGCCGAGGAGCTGAGCGAGGAGGACCCGGCCGCGGCGGCCGATCACGCGGCAAGGGCCCTGATGATCTTCCCCGGCCGTCCGGAGGCCATGTCGGCCGCCAGGCAGGCCTACGAGCGGGCCGGCCGCCAGAGGGCTCTCTCGGTGCTCGTCGTGGCCCATGCCGCGGCCTATGCCGGCGTGGGAGCCTTCGAGCGCGCCCTCCAGATCTGTCGGGACGAACTTCCGCGGCTTGCCGACACCAGCGAGCTGCGTCGGTTCATGGCCCTGGTACTGGTGCGAAGCGGCGCCTATCAGGAGGCGGCCAAGACCTACCACGAACTCTGGTTGGAGTTCCCCGAGAAGCGCGCCTACGCCTACGAGCTGGTTGACCTGCACTCTCGCCTGGGTCACGAAGAGGAGGCCCGAAAGGTCTGTGAGGAACTGTTGGCAGCCGACCCGGAGGACCCCGAGGCCCTCACCAGGATGATAATGCTGCTGGCGCACAGCGGCGACGTTGAGGGCGCCCGTTCGCTGCTGGTGAGCGCGGAGCGCGAGTTGGGCGCGGACGCGGTCGTCAAGCTGCTGATGTACTTCTTCGTGCGCGAGGGCCGGATGGAAGAAGCCATTGCCCTCACCAGGGCCCAGGTGGAGGTGGAGCCGGACAACGGTCGGCCCCGCGCGGTGCTGGGCGACCTGCTGTGGGCGGCGGGGGACCTGCCGGAGGCGCGCGTCGCCTTCAACGAGGGTCTGAGGCTTGCGCCTGACTTCCCCATTGCCTATCGCCGCGGGTTCCTTGACCTGTACGAGGGCAAGACCATCGAGGCCGTTGCGCTGTTCCGCCAGGCGCGCAAGCGCTTCGGCGACCACCCGCCGACGCTGGTCAGCCTTGCCATAGCGCTTCAGGCTAATGGCCAGGCGCAGGAGGCCATCCAACTGCTGGAATGGCTCCTGGCCAAACCGTGGGCGCCCGCTCTGGGCGTTGCCCGTTGGTACCTGGCCGTCATCTACGCCGGCCTGGGCGAGAGCGAATCGGCCGTCGCGCAGAACGCACAGATCAGGGGATTGGAGCGCGGCCTGCGCAATGACCGCCGAGCCCTGCTTGAGCGGCTGGCGGCCAGCGATTATCCGCGCCGCTCCAACGCCGCGGCGGCCCTCAACGTTCTGGTGCTCTTCGCCCGTAACTCGTGCCCCCAGGCCGCCTTGGAGCAGGCCGAGGTCGTGGCGCAGCTCCTGCCGGACGAGCCGCTGGCGTCCTGCTGGGGCATCCGGATCCTGGACGATCAGGGGGAGCATGAGAAAGCGCTCGAGAAATGGGAACAGATAGTCCGCGAGCGCCCCGATTTCCTCTACGGTCGAATCGTGCTCGCCCTGGGCCATGCGCGACACGGCGACAGCGAACTCGCCATCGGTGTCCTGGAAGAGGCGCTGCCCCACGCCTCCGAAGACCAGGCCGCAGCCGTGCACGTGAAGCTGGGCGACCTGTTCCAGCAACAGCGTCGTTTCGACATGGCGATCTCGCACTACGAAGCGGCTATGAGCGACCGCGCGATCGCTCCCCTTGCGTGTAACAACGTGGCTTACATCCTCGCCGCGCGCAGGAACGATCCCACCGCCGCCCTGCCTCTGGCAGAACGGGCCTTGCAACTCGGTGGGCCACACCCCGGGATATTGGATACCCTGGGATGGATTCACCACCTCCTGGGCGATTCCGCAAAAGCCACGGCGCTGCTTGGTCGCGCCAAGCGAGCCCTTCCGGCTAACCCCGTCATTCGTTTCCACCTGGGCATGGCCTACCTGAAGGCGGGACGGCAGGCTGAGGCCAGAGCCGAACTCCAAGAGGCCCTGTCCATCTCCCGCACGTTCCCCGAGGCGGAGGAGGCGGCCACAGCACTGAGGACTTTGAGGCAGTAGGCCACCCCGTCGCACATCTTGACACCACCTCTGCCGGGCCACCGGGCCTGCCGGGGGCAGGTATGCCTCAACACCTTGTCAAGCAATGAGTTACAGCATCACGTGGCCTTCCGGGCATGGCACTTGCAGCGGCCATCTCCCCTGCGGGCACTGTGTCCTCGCTACGGGTCGCGGTGCGCGTTCGGGACGTTTTCGCCGGGTCCCGCCGTTCGGCTCGCCGCGAAGCCGGGGCGGGCCGACAGCGGGCCGAAGTCGTAGGATGGCGGCCGGAGGGCATCTTCCCGCGCCGGCGCCGTAGCCCGCCTGCCACTGAGAGTTCACCGCCGCGACACAAAGGAGACCCTGAAGAGTGGGGGCCGAGGACACACGGACGCGGACATGGCTGCGCTGGACCGTGCCCATCCTGCTGGGCCTTGGCCTCCTTGCGGTCGGCGCCCTTTTCCTCACTGCCCGAGTCAGGCCGCGCCCCCAGGCCTTCTACCATAAGGGGGAGCTGTTTCTGGCCTCGGGCAACAGCATTAGGGCGATCGATCATTTCCGTCGCGCCCTTGAACTCGATCCCGGCCATCTCGATGCGCAGGTAGGGCTGGTCCGCGCCATGGCCGACCGGAAGGATTTCGACGGGGCATTTGCGGAGCTTGAGAAGGCGGGTCGGATGGGGCTGGGGCCGGCGCAGGCGGCGCTGGAGCGCGCCAACGTCTACCTGGTTCGCCTGGACCATCGCATGAGGTCGGCAGGAGCCCTGGTCGAGATAAGTCTCTGCGATGACGTCATTGCCCGGGAGGCCGACCCCGCGATCCGGCTGTTGCAGCAGCACGCCGACAGCGCCGAGAGGCCGGCCGCTGCCTACAGCGCGCTGGGCAATCTGCGCATGCAGAAATCGAGGATACTGGCCCTGAAGGCAAGCCTGCTCGTGGAGGCGGGGCGGCTGGCCGAGAAGCTCCAGCGCAGAGAGGAGGCGGCGGCAAGGGACACCATGGTGGCCGAACTCGTGCCGCTGATGCGCGATGTGCGGGGAGAGGCAATGGACGCCTACATGCGTGCGATGGAGCTGGAACCGGAATGGGCGGCGCCGCGCCTGGAGATCGCCCGTCTGGCCCTCACCAGCTACATTCCCCAGCCGGCCCAGGCCATGGCCGTGCTGGAGCCGATGGTCGTTCAGCGACCTGACGACGGCGAAGCGCGGGCCCTGCTGCTGGCGCAGGCGGAATCCCTGCTGGGCGATCACGACAGGGCGTTAGAGCACATACGCTCCGTGCGCGACCAGCAGAGGGAGCAGTTCGATCTCGGCCTCTACGAGGTGCAGATACTCTTCGAACAGGAGCGCTGGCAGGAGGCCCGGGAGGTGTCTGAGAGACTCGTCGAGGCTCGGCCCCACGACATCAGGGCCGCCTACGCGCATGGACGACTGCTGCTGCACGAGGCAACCTCTGCCGAGGCCGGCCGGCCGGACCGCAAGGAGAAGGCAGGGGCGGCCGCCAATATCCTCCAGCGAATACTCGCGGGGCCGAACCCCCCCTCCTTCCCGCAGGCGCGCTTCGCCCTGGCTCAGGCCCTGAAGGAAGCGGGCAACCGGGAACAGGCCATAAGTTCCTTCAGAGAGACGCTCAAGGTGCTTGAGGCCGGACGGCTGACGCCGGACGTCACCGGTGTGCAGCGCAACTCCCTGCGGGAGCTGCGCTATCAGACCTGCCTTGCCCTGGCCCGGGAGCTGAAGGATGACGACCGGCCGGAGGCCGGCAAGTACGCCCGCCAGGCGGCAGAGCTCTTCCCCCGTCGTGCTGAGGCATTGCAGATCGCCAGGGAAGCCTACAGGGACGAAGCGCAGCAGGGCGAGTTGCTGAACTTGATCCTCAACCACGCGGTGGCGATTGCGGCGGCCGGAGAAACCGAGCGCGCCCTGGAGATATGTCGCGACGAGCTGACCAGGGCCGGGGGGAAGGGCGCCGTGCGTCTGGTGATGGCCCAACTGCTGGTACGCAACGGCGCTCGGCGCGAGGCGGTTCGAGTGTTTGAAGAACTACGGCAGGAGTTCCCGGACAGGCGCCACTACGCCTACGAGTTGCTCGAGCTTTACAGCGCACTGGGGCGTACTGCGGAGGCCCGCAGGCTCAGCGAGGAGTTGCTGCGCGGCGAGCCGCGCGACACGATCGCCCTTACCAGGCTGGTCGGGGTATTGGCAGTCAGTGGCGACATGGAGGCTGCCCGTTCGATGGTGGCGCATGCCGAGCGCGAGCTTGGGCCCGGGGCGGTGCGCGCGCTCCTTTTGAATCTCTCCCTGCACGAAGGCCGCATCCAGGATGCCATACAGCTTGCCAGGGCTCAGGTTGAGGCACTTCCCGACCAGGGCGCCGCTCACGCCGTACTGGCCGAACTGCTGTGGAGCGCGGGCAAGCGCGGGGAAGCGCGGGCCGCCTTCGATAAGGCCCTCGAACTTGCGCCGGACTTGCTCTTCGCATATTACCGCGGGCTTCTCGACCTGGAAGACGGCAGGACCCGTCAGGCCGTTGCCGTTCTTCGCGAGGCACAGAAGCGCTTCCCGAACTGGCTGCTGGCAACCGAATCTCTGGCCGTGGCGCTTCAAGCCGACGGCAAACCCGTGGAAGCTGTGGAGCTGCTGGAGGAGGTCCTCCCGAGGCAGGGGGCGACAGCCGGCGGGGCGGACGCGCTGCGCTGGTACCTGGCCCTGATGCATGCCTCCCTCGGGAACGCCGAGACCGCCACCGCGCTGAACAGGGAGATATTGGTGAGCGACCTCGGCACGCGTCGGGACCGTCGGGGCTTCCTTGAGAGGCTGGCCGCCGCCAACGGCCCCGTTCGTCGGAATGCCGCCCTGGCGGTTAATCTGCTGGCGCTGTTCAGGCGCACCGAATCCTGGCAGCCCGCGATGCGGCGGGTGGAGTTCCTGGAGCGCATCCTCCCGGGCGAGCCGCTGCCGTCCTGCTGGCGCGCCCTCGTCCTAGACCGCTGGGGCAAGCACCAGGAAGCCGTGGCCCTGTGGGAGCGGCTCGTCGGCGATCACCCGGACCTGGCGTTCGCCAGGTCGCTGCTCTCGGACAGTCACGCCCTTCACGGCGATATCGAGCGCGCAGTGCGCGTGCGGGAGGAGGCGTTGCTTCACGCCTCGCCGGAAGATGCCGGGATGATACAGTTGCGCCTGGGCGAGCTCTATGCCGTACAGGGCCGCCTGGAAGCGGCCGTCTCCAGCTACGAAGCGGCGATCAGGCATCGGGACGTTGCGCCCCACGCGTGCAACAATCTGGCCTACCTGCTGGCAACCCGCAAGGGCGATCCCGCAGCCGCCCTCCCGCTGGCCGAGCGCGCGCGACGGCTGGCAGGCCCCACGCCCGCGATACTGGAGACCCTGGGCTGGATTCACTACCTGAAAGGAGACGCCCAGCAGGCCGTTGAGTACCTCGAGAAGGCAAAGGCCGGCTTGCCGAACGTTGCCACGCTCCGCTATCATCTCGGCATGGCATACCGGGCCGCAGGGCGCCGCGCGGAGGCCAAGGCGGAACTCGAAGAGGCCCTGTCCATCGCTCGCACATTCCCCGACGCCCAAGAGGCGGTCAAAGCCCTCGAGGCGTTGTAGTGGAAGCCCATTCGTTGCAAATCTGAACAACCCCGCCTGGATTCCCGCGTGACCTAAAGCGTTCCGCTTCAAGGGGTTAGAGTGCTTTGCTTGCCTTGGCGGAACGGCAATTGCTCTGCTGTGGTCGGTCTGTCCGCCGCACATCCAACCATAGTCACCAGCCCGCGGGGAGTAAAGAATGGCCAAGGTGCTTCTGGTCACCTTTGCGGGCTATCCTTGCACGCCCAGCAGCCTGATGCCGGACAACGGCGTGGCCAGCCTTGCCGGGGCCCTGGCCGATGCCGGTCATCAGGCGAGGATCCTGGACTACGGCACGCTGACCACCCTTGACCGCTTGTTCCCGCACCGGTTGAGGAAGCGCGTGCGGCCGCTGGCGGAGAAGCTCTTCGTCGAGGGCCGGAAGCTCTCGCTGCTGGAGAAGGCGCGGTTCATCAAGGCCGGCATGGA